>CAYFYW010000198.1:0-1993 GCA_964347425.1 uncultured Nitrospirales bacterium | reverse complement strand
ACTCTTGTAGTAATTCCCTCGAGCCCGTCACCGGTCAACTGCAAATCGTTAACCATTGTATTGCTCTTCTCATAGGTTTCTGACAAATTGCGAATAGCCCTGATATACGGTTCGCATTCATAACAGAAAGGGGTTATATTCTTTAACTGTGAGAGGCTTATGTTTAATTCCCCAAAGGATTTTCTGTCTCTGAAAAGCATATAGTTTTTTTCCAGACGCCTCAGATTGAGAATATAACTTGTTGAAAGCTCTTCTGCGTGCCTGCCTTTCTGTGCAAAGGCCTCCAATTTCCTTCCCTCTGCCCTTACCTTCTCTATAACATCTGCTTCGCGTTGATAATTGTCATATATGTTGCCTATAGTTCCGGAATATGTCTGTATGAATTCCCTGAGGAGGTTAAAATTCTCTTTCCCCATCTTATCAACCGCCTCATTATCAATTCTGCTGATAGAGTTGTTAAGGGTTGCTATTACATGCCTGAATCTTTCAAGCTGTTCTTCATTTTTATAATGAAGAAAGTTTTTTTCATTTCTTCTGACTTCAAGCACCTGCTCCCTCAGGTCATCTGCAATCTCCACAAAACCATGCCTGTTTTTTACATCATTTATATATCCATATGTCAGAAGACCACCTATAAGGGCAATAAAGGAGGGAATAGCGATGCCTATAATCATCTTATGCCAGATCTTTAACTGCATGATAACTTATATCCCATAAAAGAATGCAACAAAGAAAATAGTGGCCCGTGTTGTCCACAATAATCAAAAAAGGCGGGCTCGCCCGCCCAATCTGTAAAGGCGGGATGAGGAAGAAACACAATAACGGCACCTTTAAAAAAGAGACATTTCAAATAGATGAAAACACCAAAACGGAATTGTTTCAAGGAACGTCTGTTCATCAAAATGAAGGTTGTCATATGATCAATCCTGCCGATTTATTGTGTTTATGAGGCATTCCGCCTTAATAATATTTCTGTTTAATACAGATATGGGCACTGGTAATAATAAAGATAGCTGGAAATAGTCCTGCTGGAAAGTTCAGGGGGTCTGGTTTGCAAGATAAATTGCACCCCACATTTTTTTTAAATATTAATACTTAAATTTAGCAATTTGTGCCATAAATTGCAAATAAGAAAATCATTTCGGCAATGACAGAACTGAAAGCATGTAGCGGTACGAACGCATTAGCATCAAATTTACACTATTTACTGCTCACAATAGCGATTGCAGCATTACCGCAGTGCTGAAGAACTTTTGTGCTTACGCCGCCCAGTATCAGGTCTTTAATCGTAGAGCGTCCTTTACGACCCAGGACGATCAGATTATAATCCTCTTCTTTAGCTTCCTTAATAATCTCTTCGGCCGGTTTTCCACTTCGGAATTTAGTAGTAATGCGATCTTCAGATACTCCTGCCCGCAGAAAAACCGCCTTTGCCGCATCCAGTATCTGTTGTGAGTCTTTTTCCTCATCCTCTCCCTTATCGCGTTCTGAATCTATAACGTTAAAAAGGGTAATACCACTTATGAAATCTTTAAATGTTCCCGCAAGGCATGCGCAGTGTTCTACGCCCTTCATTGAATAGGTTGAGCCGTCAACAGGAACGAGAATTTCAGGGACAGGACATTCTGCATCTTTTAAAACCTCAAATCCTGTTACATATACGGTCTGCTTGCTTGCTGCGTGTACAACCTTACTGGTAATTCTCAGGAAGAAATCCTTTTTTTCCGAATGCCCGTGTCTGGCCATGATGATTGTTGAATAATTGCCTTCATCAGCCAGGCGGACAATCTCGTGAGCAGGGTCTCCTTCCAAGATCTCTTTTTCTATTTTAACCTCAATTCCCTCATCTTTCAGAATCCTTTCCGATTCGTACATGAACGGCATAATATCTCTTTCAATGTGCTGCTTCCTGAGTTTTTTGATGGTCTCGGATTCCTTGAGAATTCCCGCTCGAAAGTCTACATAGTCTGTATGCTTGCCAAGATAGCTGCCT
>CAYFYW010000197.1:0-1775 GCA_964347425.1 uncultured Nitrospirales bacterium | reverse complement strand
GGAGAATATTTAAGATTTTTGAGAATTATTTTATGCATGCCTTCATTCGTATAAGTCATGTAACAAGGCATCTGAGGATTTGTTATTTCATGTGTGAACAAAGACATGGCAGGCGGTGGAATATCACCTTCCTGAACACTCATAACTGAAAAATCTATCCCTTTTACATCAAGTCGTGGAGGCGTCCCGGTTTTAAGACGTCCGATTTTAAGACCAATCTTATGGAGACTCTTTGACAGCCCTGTTGACGGTGGCTCCCCTGCCCTGCCCGCAGGGAAATTATCTAAACCTATGTGAATCAACCCGTTTAAAAAAGTTCCTGTTGCCATTATCACGGCCCGTGCCCGGTAATCCCCCTTTGTAGTCTTGACACCGCAAACACGTTTCCCCTCAACGAGAACTTCTCCAACGCTTTCCTGTCTTATGTCAAGTCCATCTTGTACTTCAAGGGCCTGTCTCATGTACATTCTGTAAAGTGCCCGGTCAGCCTGAACCCTTGTTGCCCAGACAGCAGGCCCTTTGCTCTTATTCAAAATTTTAAACTGTATGCCCGCTTTATCAGTAATCTTCGCCATCTCGCCTCCGAGCGCATCTATCTCTTTCACAAGATGGCTTTTTGCCAATCCTCCGACAGCAGGATTGCAGGACAACTGACCTATTGCATCAAGATTCATCGTAAAAACAGCAACCCCAAGACCCATTCGTGCACACGCAAGGGCTGCTTCACAGCCCGCATGCCCTGCGCCGATAACAATAATGTCGTAATCACACTTGCTTTTCATAATATTAACTATACTATAAGTTCAGCCTGTTAGAAAACTTCTTGCAAGGTCGTAAGCATTTCCTTTTTCGTGATGGCAGGGTATGGTATTTGAGCGGTTTCTTTTACCGATAGTCCTTTATATTTATCTAAATATCAGATTTAATAAAGAGGTAAAAGCCTCGGAGGCCCGATACCTCGGGACGAGAATGAGCGATAATACCGTACCCTGCCATTTCTATCTTGAAGTTGCTTTATCACGGAAAAAGAAATGCCTCCTGCAAGGTCCTTAAAAACCGCCATTACTGTGTGTTTTCCTCTGGCACAAAAGGCAGGCTGAAAAGATAACTCTTTTTATTTCGATAGCCTTTTGAATCTTATATACTCTACGCCACCTATCATGCTGAGCAATATAATAGCTGCGAATAAAAGAAGAGACAGGCTGACTGCCTGGTCAGAAGTTACCCCAAGTTTTGAAAAAACCATACTAAAGAGTGCAGCAAAACCGGTCTCTCTGAGACCAAGACCGCCGATGGTAACCGGAATTGCTGAAAGGGCATTTACTATAGGCACAAAAATAAAGAAATAGATAATCGGTACCCGAAGCCCTATCGCAAGGGAAAGGAGATAAATCTCTATGATGGAAATCAACTGCACAATAAATGATAAAAATAACCCTTTGTATATTATGCCCTTTCTTGCCTTATACTCCATAAGGGGAATATACAAAGCAGTAATACCCTTTATTTTTCCCCAGTTGACATGCCATATGATAAAACTTATCAATAAAAAGCCACTACATATGATAGGAATAAACCAGACTATTTGCGTATCTCTGATTTCAGAATAACCTCCTATGAATGCAGCAAGACTAATAGCAACCATCGAACTAAGCGCCAGATACCTGTCCATAAAAACAGATGCGACGGAGACTCCACCCTTGCCCGTGTCCCTGTAGAGATAAAACGTCTTCACAACGTCTCCTCCCAGACGCCCGGGCAAAAACGCATTAAAA
>CAYFYW010000196.1:0-3136 GCA_964347425.1 uncultured Nitrospirales bacterium | reverse complement strand
GGCGATAGGCAGGCTCATCCCGAAGCCCTGAACCAGATGGTACAGGGCGAAGTTTCGGGATTCCTCGCGTATGTACCGTATGGTACATACCGGGGTAAGCATCACACCTCACCAGCCAGGTGAGACTTTTGTGATGCTTAAAGCCGTTCGAGGCTAATACTGTTACCCTCTAAAGTAGTTTAGTAGTGTTTCTACATCGGGATGTGGGTATAGGGTCAAACTTGACAGCCTGTTGGCTATTTACACTCGTAAATCTTAGAGAGCGGCCCTGGTTTTTGCGTTTTGCCCTTTGTATCTCTTGATGGAACTCATCAGGTAGTCCTTGAATTTGGTGGGAAAGAGCCATCTTATGCCGAGCTTTTCCGCCCATGTGATGGCGCCGTTGTCAGCCGTAACGAGCAGCGCGTCAAGCTCTTTTGCAAGGAGGATAAGGTCAACGTCTTCTTTGCTGTCTATTATCCCTTCCCTTAGTGCCTCCCTGTAATTTCTCCGCAGGTTCTGGATTATGTCTTTTTCATCTCCTTTAGTCACATTTCTCACTGCCTTCTCCGCAACCCTCAACCCCTTGTTAACCCTTTCCCTTATATCCTCAATAAGCTCATACAGGAGTAATGCAGGGCATGTTAATTCATGCCTGCTCGGTGGTTTCTGCCTGAGTATCGTGATCAAATCTCCTGAAATCTTATCTGCATCTACAAAATTTAGAAGCTCTTTGAAAATCGAAGACGGCATATAAAATTCAAGAGTTGGTATCTGTGCGGCGAGGAAAAGGAAGCCTTCAACCGCCTCGGTAGGGGTTTTCCCGAAATCACGGCGCACCTCTGGATTTACGAAGAGGCTTGTGTCTAAAACAACTTTTTCTTTCTTAAACCTTACATGTTCCACTTACGTCAAGGGCCAAGGTATTCCAATACTTGCATTTAGGACACCTTCCATTCCACTCCTTTGAGATGTAATTGCAGACAGAGCAGCAGTAAGGGACAAGAAGAGGTTTTTCAGAGTTTAATGCCTTTTTGAATTCTTCTGCAGCCTTCTCATAATCCGTTCGTCTCTCATAAATATCGCCGAGAAGAGTGTGCAAATCAGGATAATCTGCCGAGGTTGTATCCATACCCATGATTGTCTCATATGCATAGTCTATCATTTCAAGGCGGTAATAAAGTTTGGCAAGGAAAAACTGTAGCCTCAGGTCCTTCTGATTTTTCTGAATCGCCTTTTGATAGAGTTCTATAATTCTGCCAGGCTCACCAACTGTTATAAAAAAATCTTCAAGTCGCACTAAAAAAACCATGGTAGAAGTTTCCTCATACCCCTTTGTAAGGATATTCTCTGCCTCTTCAACGTCATTATTCCTTATATACGACTCAGCAAGGGCGAGGTAGGCTGCTATAAAATCTTTATCTGTTTTGATAATATTCTTTAAAATTTTTTTTGCCTTTTCCATGCTTCCTTCTTCCAGGTAATGACGTCCTAACTCATACTTGTACCCAATAAGATTTTTGTGTTCCTCCTGCTTGTCATTTTGCGGGATATCGCTTTTTAAAATTTTATATTGAGTATCTATAAGTGAATCCCAGTTTTTATTTGTCTCATAAATCTCTCTTTTTCTATAAAGTGCCTTGGGATTTCTCTCATCAATCTCAAGGATATTATCAAGATATCTCAACGCCTCCTGCCACTTATGCTCAGCTTCAAAGACTTTCTCCAGGGAATACAGTGTTTCAACGCTTTGAGGACGAATCTCTTTTGCGCTAATATAAAAATCTTTCGCCTTTATTAAATCTTCCTTGTTAAAGGCTATATCACCAAGTCTGAGCAGTGCATTTGCATGAGTCGGATCCTCGCCAAGGATACTATTAAAAAGTTCCGAGGCTTCCTCATGTCTGCCTGCAAAAAAGGCATCCATGCCTTTTGAATAGGACTCCTGTACCCTGAAGTTTTTTCTCTGCTGACGCTGACTCTTAAGGCTGTCTATGTAACGACGCGCATCTCTGACAGCAACAACCGCAAGCAATGAAAAGGCACCGATAGCACATGAAAGAAGTATTAAGGCGACCTCGGGAATTTCATAGATATAGTTCTCACTGAGTTTTAAAGTGATGGTGTCCCTGTTCAGAATGGCAAGGTAGCCAAGGGCGGTAACAAATATGATAAATAGAAATACCGAAAGTTTTGTCATTTTAACGTTTTCTCATTCTTCTTGTGGAAGCCTGTCCCTTATCCAAAGATATCCGTGGCGCATCAAGCCAGAGTTTTTCTAATTCGTAATATGCCCTGCTCTCCTCATCAAAGACATGGATTACCACGTCACCGTAGTCCATCAAAACCCAGTGTGCAAATCTGAGCCCTTCTTTTCCCAGAGGAAATATTTTATTTTTTTCAAATTTCTCCTCCACAGTTTCTGCTATTGTCTTTATTTGCGTCGAACTTTCTCCCGAACAGATTATAAAGTAATCTGTGATCGTTGAAATGTCCTTTAACTCGAGGATAAGCGTATCTTTAGCCTTCTTGCTGACAGCAATCTTCGCTGCCTTTATAGCCTTTTCTTTACTATTTAAGGGTCATTCTCCTTTCTAAAAGTACAACTTTCTTCAGTCCTTTAGTCCCACTTCTCAGTACTCATTTTCTAAGATATAATTTATTTGTAATTATATAGGATTCTACAGATTCAGGCAATAGATATTTTATGTTTTTCCCTGTTTTTATAAGGCCTCTGATACAGGAGGCCGAGATATCAAGCTCGGTAACTTTACATAAAAAAGCCTTCTTGCCCGATTTGAGACTGAAAGAAAACCTTTTCCTTTTACCGTCATCAAACTCCTTTAAGGTTTTTTTATGGAGATGAGGAAAATACGGCGAAGAGGATATCTCGTTAAAAGAAAATCCCGGTCTCGATATGATAATTAAGTTCGTAAGCTCCGTAAATTTAACAGGCTGTTTCCACTTTGGAAGATCCAGAAAAGCATCGATTCCAATGATAAAATAAAATTCAGCGTTCTTATATCTGTCTTTTAATCTGCTGACTGTTTCAATAGAATAGGAAGTCCCTTTAGTTTTTATCTCAATATCGGATATCTCAAAAGGGGGATAATCTTTTATGGCAATTTTTGTCATCTCATACCGGTGTCGGGCATCT
>CAYFYW010000195.1:0-6877 GCA_964347425.1 uncultured Nitrospirales bacterium | reverse complement strand
AGATTCTGCCTGCCGTGTTTATAATGAGTGAAATTTTTGGACAATAGAGCTTATTGTCTTCAGAAAATGTTCTATTTTTTCACCGAGTGATTTCCATAATAGCCTCGCCACACAACCTTCTATACGATTACACCCTTTGGCTGAGGGATCGAGGCACTGTGCGATGGCAATAGGTCCCTCAAGGGCATTTAAAATCATACCGACGCTGATTTCTTCCGGTTTTCTGATCAATACATAACCTCCGCCAGGTCCTTTCCGGCTTTTGATGAGCCTGGCCTTACGAAGTCTGTTGAGCAACTGTTCAAGATATGCCACAGAAACACTCTGTCTCAAAGCAATCTCTCTTATTGCTAAAGGCCCCTTTTTATAGTTCTTTGCAATCTCAAACATCGCTCTGACCCCGTATTGTCCTTTGGTAGATAATCTAAGCATTTCTTAAAATATAATAGTTTACTAATTTTGTCAAGTATTATTTATATTGCAGATTAAGATAGGGCAATAATGTAATTCTATTTGCATACCTGCACATATTCAAAAATGTTTATAAAATCAAAAAAAAATTTGTAAAATATCTTGACTTGATTTTTTTTATTGTTTATACTTTTTTTAGGGAAAAGTGAACGTAGCGGAGATTCTGCCTGCCGTGTTTATAATGAGTGAAATTTTTGGACAATAGAGCTTATTGTCTGGTTGACCGAAGGGTTTTAAACTGATAATATTAAGTTGTAAGTATATTGAAGATTTAAAAGATATATATGAGGAGTTGATACCATGAGTCGCATATTATTTATTGCTCACGTAGACAGAACCATGTTATTAAGTGGTGGATTTGTCACATTCGGACCGATGTGGCTGTCTGCCGTACTTAAACAGAACGGTCATCAGTGTGATATAGCAGGTGTTAGCTATGATGAGGTGGAGAAAACTTTTGAAGAATTTAAACCGGACATAGTTGCTTACACCGCGTTTAGTGGTGGACATATCACGATGTTAGAGTGGAACAGGAGGATGAAGAAAAAATATAATTTCTTCTCAATGTTTGGTGGCCCTCATCCGACTTTCTCCCCGGAGATGGTGGAAGAGGAGGGAGTAGATGCTATCTGCAGGGGAGAAGGATTTGAGGCAATGCCTGAATTTATTAACAAATTGGAAAAAGGAGAGGATATAACAAATGTCCTTAACTGGTGGGTAAAAATCGATAATAAGATTTATAAAAATCCTCAGCGCCCCCTCATCAAAGACCTTGACGTTCTTCCTGCCCCGGACAGAAGCCTTTATAACAGGTATAAGGACTACCGTCTGGCAAGGACAGCCACTGTAATGACAAGTCAGGGCTGTCCTTTTAATTGTTCTTATTGTTTTAACCACCAGCTTCATAGAATGAGGGTTAAGGGGGATCCCGTTTTCCGACAGAGAAGCGTTGACCATTCAATCCAGGAGTTAAAGCGGCTCAAGAAAGATTATCCTAAAATAGAATATATAATATTCAGAGACGAGATTCTCACCGTTAATAAAAATTGGGTGAAAGAGTTTGCCGAAAAATATCCCAGGGAAGTGGGGCTGCCATTCTATTGCCTCATGAGACCCGAGATTATTAAAGAGGAGGTGATTGATGATTTAATAAAGGCAGGGCTTTACTATATAGGAATTGGCGTAGAATCAGGGAATGATTTTATAAGAAACAAAGTTTTAAACAGAAACATGAGCAAAGAACAGATTATAAAAGGACTAAAGATTCTGCAGGATAAAAATGTGAAATTCTCCATTTACAATATAATTGGTTCACCTGGCGAGACACTTGATACGGCAATGGAGACGTGGGAGTTGACTGTGAAGTGCAAGCCAACATTTTGTGATGCTTTTCTGCTTACCCCGTATCCAAAGACAGATATATACAAATATTCAGTGGCAAATGGCTTTTTTAACCCGGATATAAAATATCCTGAAACCTACCATGAGAGGATAATATTGGACTTGAAAGACAAAAAGCAGTTAGAAAATTTCATGCACCTCCTCGGAGTTGCGGTAGAATTTCCGTCACTTATGCCTTTAATAAAAAATATTTTAATAAAACTTCCTCTGCGCCCCCTGTATAATAGAATCAGAAAGTTCTGGAAAGGGTATGTCTACAGGTACAGGATATATCCGTACAAGGTATCTGCTCGTGAGAGTGTGAGGATTATTTATAACGAAATCTTTGTCTCAAAGGTATAGAGTACAGGAGTTTATGGAATCGGGTTTAATTTAAAAAACTATTCTTCATAAATTTTTATTATCCTTTTGTAAAAATCTCCTGCCGGTTCAGGCAGCCTTTCACCTTTTTCCATCAATAGATTATGAAAAATACGCGCACATAAATCCGATACATCGCCTTCTTTTATGAATAAGAGACTTGTCGGAAAATATAAATAATTTCCAAAATATTCCGGCCTCCTTGCAATAAAGGCAAAATCTTCAAAAAATACTTCACCGTCGCAGCTCATTGTTCTTAGAATAAAACTCGCTTTTGCATATGCTATTGACAGCAGCCGAATATTGTCAGACTCTATAAAAACCAGATTGTCTTTCAGGTTATGCCCGATCTCCTCAACTACATGCTGTAATTTGGCAGAAAATTTTTCAGAGAAGGAGACGGCTATCACTATTTCAGTGTTAAGATAATTTGTCAGCATATTTTGCAGGACATCAAACAGGATAGATGGATACATGACATGAGAAAAGAGGAGAACCTTTTTTTTGTTTTGAAGCTTCTTTAAAACTGCGTGTTCACTTTCGCTCATGTTTTCATCAATATTTATAAACGCAGGGATTAACTTATAGTTGTCCCTCAGTTTAAAACGAGAGGCCATATTATAAGTATCTTTGTCAGCAAAGATAATTTTATGTGCAAGGGAAAAAGAAAGATAAATTGTCTGCTCTCCTCCGACTTTGCTCCGTATCTGTCCAAAGATTGAAAACAGCTCAGAATGAAGGATAACGACAGGCTTTATGAGTAAAAGCTTACCCCATAAAATAGACATCAAAACTTTCAACAGTCCCAGACGGGTGAAACCTTTAGTAGAGATATGCATAATGTCTTTCTTCCAGCCGTAACGCAGGAGCTTTAGAACGAAATCAACAAAATTCTTAGTATTAATGATCCCTTCTTCTTTTGAGGGGTTGTTAGAAGTGTTTAAAACCAGGCAGTCATGTTTTTCTTCCCTTAACATTTTTAATAAGGTAAAATTATTGAGGCTTTCTTCTTCGTACGGTGGAGCAAAATTTCCAATCAATAATACCCGCATCTTAATCATATGATTGTTATGTTGACCGGATCTCCTTTTTTAATGCCAAATTGATGAAAGGCATTTCCCCTGTAAATGAATAGCTCAAGAAATCCAAAGGCATTTATTACTGCAGAGAGATCAGAGTCCCCTGTCTCAGAATAATAATTTAATAATTTCAGTTGTTCATTTTTGTAAATAACCTTAAGATTTTCTTTTGAGGGGTCAGGACATAATTTATCAATATCATCTTTCGTTATGCTTGTAGTCGCATTACCGAAGCTGTCAATATGAATTACTTCCCCTTCAATAGCGTTTTCACCGTGTGATTTGGTTTTTGGCATTGAAATGGTGACATAGTCATCGATCTGCTCACCGAATTTAAAACTATCTATCCCCTTTGAGAGCCATGCAGCAGCAGGGGCGAATATGTCACGACCATGAAAAGTGGAACTCCTGTTTCTAAGGAAATAGTGGGAAGATGTGATATGTATTACCTTAAAAAGATTGTTCGTGCTTTCTTTTTCAAAAATCAGGGTAAAAACTCCGTTATCAGGTCCTATAAAATAGTGATTTTCTGTAACCACAAGCAATGGTTTTCTTATCCCCCCCACTCCAGGGTCTACAACAACAACGTGGATTGAAGTTGAAGGAAAGTATTTATAACTCATGGAAATTATCTGGGATGCTTCCAGAATGTCGTGAGGGGATACATTATGGGAAATATCTATTATCTGTGCTGCCGGATTTATTCCCAGTATTACCCCTTTCATTGTCCCTACAAAAGGGTCTTTCAGTCCAAAGTCTGTTGTGAGGGTAATTATTGGTCTTTCCAGCATTTCACCCCTCCAACCAGTTTCCTTATATCACCGATGTTTTCCTCTGACATAAATGATTTAATGCCGTCTATTATCTGCCGGGTGGCCTTCGGATTAACAAAGTTTGCAGTTCCCACAGCTATTGCACTTGCCCCTGCGAGAATGAATTCCAGGGCATCTTCAGCAGATATTATACCACCCATACCGATAATTGGAACACCAACGATTTTATAACATTCCCATACCATCCTCACAGCAATCGGCCTGATGGCAGGACCTGAAAGGCCCCCTGTGATATTGGCGAGGCGCGGACTTCTTGTTCTTACGTTGATGCTCATACCAGTTAAAGTGTTGATTAGTGAGATAATATCAGAACCGCCATTTTCAGCAATTTTTGCAAATTCTTTTATATCGGCTACATTGGGAGAGAGCTTTGTAATAAGAGGGATACTGACTCTCTTTCTTACATGTGCTATTAATTCTTGAAGGGCTTTTTGGTCTGTACCAAAAATAATACCCCCTCGTTTTACGTTGGGGCAGGATACATTAAGTTCTACAGCGTCGACTCCCGCTTCCTGTAATTTTTCTGCCAGCTTTATATATTCTTCAACAGAGCTACCGAGTATATTGACAATTATTTTTGTATCAAACTGTTTCAGGTATGGAAGCCTTTCTCTTATAAAGGCTTTTAGCCCGATATTCTGTAACCCGATAGCGTTGAGCATCCCGCACGGTGTTTCAAAAATCCTGGGAGAAGGATTTCCGTCCGCGGGTTTCAACGATATGCCTTTTACTACAACTGCTCCAAGATTATTTAAATCTACAAATTTCGAGTATTCGACTCCGTAACCAAATGTACCCGATGCAGTCATAACAGGGTTTTTAAGCTTCAATTTACCCAGGTTAACTTTAAGGTTTAATTTCTTATTATTGACCATCATTAGTGTCCGCTTAAATGTCATGCTGAATTTATTTCAGCATCTAATAAAATCAATATGTTATGAAACCCTGAAACGATACTGAATCAAGTTCAGCACAGGGTTCAGGGTGACAAATAAAACCATTTCTTTACTGTAATTAAACAAAATGACTTAATAATGTCTTATTTTTTAAGTAGTTATGCCCTAATTTTTAACGGACAGTATTGATTGACCATAATTGCTCAAAAAAAGTTCGGGTCATCAAAAGCCCATAAATTGTAAAGTATCTGCATTCATCTGTTCTTTTTTGTATCTGTAACCATCTGTGTATCACCAGACAATCTCATCTATAGAGAATACCGGGCCTTCTTTACATACAGGTTTAAAACCTTTCTTTGTGTTTACCACGCAGCCCATGCATGCTCCGATACCACATGCCATATTTTCTTCGAGTGCTATATATCCTTTTAGGTTAAAATTTTTTGCCAGGAGAGATAATTCTTTTAACATTGGTCGTGGACCACAGGCGTAGAGACAGTAATCAGTAACGGGTGACGCATAACGTCTCAGAAAGTCGTTTACTTTTTCTGTAATTAACCCTTTACAGCCGAGACTACCGTCATCTGTAGAAACTACCGGTTTGATTCCCAATGACATAAGTTCATTAATACATAACAGATCTTTTTTTGTTTTTGCCCCGAGGAAAAGTATGGTTTTTTGACCCTTCATCGATTCTGCAAGGGCGAGAAGGGGAGCCATTCCCAGTCCTCCCGCAGCCAGAATCTTTTTTGTTTTCGATTTTGTGACCGGAAAGCCGGTTCCAAGAGGCCCGACAATTTCTACGGTATCACCTGGTTTTTTATCCTTCAGTATGTAGGTTAATTTGCCGACTGTTCTGTAGAGTATCTGAAAGTCCCTGCCAAGCCACCTGTGGAGACTGAAAGGTCGCTTTAATAAAGGGTCAAGGCCGCTATCCACGGAGAGCATAAAAAATTGGCCCGGTTCAGGTTTTTTGATTTTTTCTAAAGGATGAAGGGTAACGAGGAAATGATTTTTTATTAGCTTACAATTTTCTATTATAGATGCACGAAATAGTTTACTCAAAGTTTATCTCTAATATTTCGTATTCCATCGTTTTAGCGGGTGCCTTTATGGTGACGGTGTCACCAACGGATTTGCCTATGAGGGATCTACCAACGGGCGAGTTTATGGTTATTTTTCCGTTTTTTATATCAGCTTCGTCAGGACCAACAAGGATGAAGTTTTTTTCTTCATCTGTATGTATGTCCAGAATTTTTACTTTTGCGCCAAAGGCAATTTTGTCCTGTGATATTTTTGATGGATCTATTACATGGGCAAGAGCAAGCCTCGTTTGAATCTCCTGAATCCGTCCCTCTATGAAAGACTGTCTTTCTTTAGCAGCATGAAACTCGGCATTTTCCGAAAGGTCACCGTGACTTCTCGCCTCAGCAAGAGCCTTTATATTATGAGGCCGTTCTCCTTTAAGGAGCCTGTCAAGCTCTTCTCGAAGTTTTCTATATCCTTCAGGAGTAATTGGAATTTTTTTCATTACTGAATACCACAAAAATTTTAACAATCCATACAGGGTAAAGTAAAGACGCGTCTCCCCACTGCTTCGCTTTGCGAAGCAAAGCGGTGGGGACGGGCTGTTCTACCCTGTACCGTCTGGTACAGGGCTCCGTGCTCTGTGCCTGCCCGTCCGGTAGGCAGGTTCTGTCGCATGATATTCCTGGAGAGATTTTATACTGAACTCTTTTTTCAGTATTATCTCTATAGCCATAATTGCAGCCCTTGCCCCTGCAACGGTTGTTGTGTATGTAACTCCGTGCTGCAGGGCAGCCTCCCTTAATGAAAA
>CAYFYW010000194.1:0-1955 GCA_964347425.1 uncultured Nitrospirales bacterium | reverse complement strand
TCAAGGCGCACTACCAACGCCCGTTTGACCTCTGAAAGTTTAGGCTCTCTCCCATTTGGTTTCCGCCCTTTCATCCAAAGGAGGGGATCACCGATGCGACGGGCCGCTTGGGGGGATATCGACCAGTGTAGAATACGCTGAGCAACGACCTTAAGTGGTTTCAAAGTTCTTTCGCACGTCATCGTGCACTTATTATTCGAGACAATCCCTGAAGTAGGTGCGATCTTGAAAACTCAGCAGCAATTGTATTTCTTGCTGCATCCCCTAGGCGGCGGCAAAACTCTTTGTTATCCCAGAGTTGAATGACATAATCAGCGAACTCCTCAGCTGTATTGGCAACTAATCCGTTAATGCCATGTACAATTGGAGAGCCTTCCGCCGCTGCCCTCAAGGCGATTACAGGAACGCCATGGGCCATGGCTTCAACGATTTTTACCTGCTGACCTGTTATACCCAAGATTGGACAAACGAGAAATTTAGATGACTCGTAGAGACTTGTAAGGTTTGGAACAAATCCCCTTAGAACAATTCCATCTTCAGGAGCCACGTATTTGCAAATAAAACCTGTTACCGCCAGGCAGAACGATGGTGTTTGTCTGCGGACCCTTGGGAGCACCTTTTTCACAAAATATAGATAACCCTGAATATTAAACGGATTCGGCCCAGTAGGAAATAAAGCAGGACCTGAATAACTATTACAAATATGACAGACCTCATGCGTCATGGGAACAAACAGAACTGTAGTCTTTCGAGTGTTCTCCCCGATAATACCAACCTCAAAAGGAGAGATAGCAATTGTATAATCATACTTGTCGTAGATAAGAAATTCCTTCTTATCGGTTACTAGCCCCTTCTTCTCGAAATAATCTTCTTCCAAGATTCGTTCGTCGATTTTATCATTGGTACTCGATGGAATAGAGAGATACTTCTGTAAGATCTCGCGCATCCGCATATTGAGTGTTAGCAAATCAAGGGTGTCGATCACACAAACGGCTGATTTACGCATTCGGTGATTAAGCAGTCCATCCCAATATGCATAGCTTATAATAACAATATCCGGCGAAATCTTGCGGTAAACTCTCTCAAACCACCGACGCATCCCAGGAGGGCTATACAGGGATGAGTTAACGGGTAGATTTTTCTTCATTAAACGATAGAAGGCTCTTATCAACCTTCTAAATTTCCAATCCAAGATGTTCCCTTCATAAATATGGACATCCCTAACGAAGTGGGCATTCAGAGTTTCTATGCTTGATCTTTCCCACTTGGTTTCTGAAGACAGCGTTGAACTAAGCAGGGCAACCTCGCAGCCAATTTCTTCTAAGCCCGAAAGTATTTCCAAACAACGCTTATGAGCACCTGTCCGAGGTGGCCAAGGATTATGCGGGAAAAAGGATATAACCCTGCGCTTCATACTACTAACTGATGCGGTGAAGGGACAAACTGTGTGGCAAGTATCACGGTTGCCAATGGTTACACTCAGGTTTGCTCGGCAGCAACATATTGTTAATCCGCTTCATTATTCGGCTCATAAAGTGCACCCAAAAATTTCGGACCGGCAACCAATAACATAGTATAGACTAGATTTGTTTACTACAAATGGCTTCGCGGGCCAAACCGGCGAAATAAGTAATCCACAACTCCTTTCCATACAGATTTCCGTATAAGACGTTCGTCTTCGGATGAGACCTCCCTTGTTCGAAACACAGCAACGTCAAATGCACGCTTCAGAGCTGAATAGTAAAGCCGAGGCTTCTCTTGAAGAGGGAAGTTCCGCTCAATCCACAGAAAACTATTCCGAGTATAGTAGTACCGATAAAGAGGCGACCACGTCTTGCCAAAACTTAAAGACACCTTGTGCCAAAGTGTAGCTTCGGGAACAACCCTCAACCGATAGCCCTTTTTTCTTGCCCGGAAACTCCAATCCACATCTTCGTAGAGCAGGTAGTATTTGG
>CAYFYW010000193.1:0-5639 GCA_964347425.1 uncultured Nitrospirales bacterium | reverse complement strand
TAGATTCTGAAACATTCATCCTTCGGAGTTTCATCCTTCGCAGTGCTACGGAGAATGGAGCTACGGAGAATGGGAGTTCAGAATGACAGTTATTGGCTTTTATGATTTGGGCAACAGCCCTTTGAGACCTGATCCCTTTATCATAAGTTTTGTTACGGCGCTCGCAAAAGCGGCCGGGTCTTTCGGTTTTGAACCTTCAAGCAGAAGTGCCTGGTCGTAGAGGATCTTGATATATTCTTCAAGTACCGGGTTTTTGGCGTCTTTTTCAAAGACCGTATTCATGGCCTCAAAGAGTGGGTGAGATGGATTTATTTCGAGAATCCGCTTTTCTTCCGGCACCTTCTGCCCCATCGCCCTGAGCATCCTTTCCATGGCGGGATCCAGGCCTCCTTCGTCCGCAACAAGACAGCAGGCCGTGTCTCTAAGCCTTCCCGAAAGCCGCACATCTTTTACGTCGTCTTTAAGTTGATATTTGATGAGCTCTATGAGCGCCTTAAATTTTTTCTCGGTCTTTTCCTTATCAGCCTTTTCTGCTTTGTCCAGCGTAATGTCACCTTTTACAACGGATTTCAGCTTTTTGCCTTTGAATTCGTTTAAGCTGTTCATAATGATGTCGTCAATTTCATCCAGCATGATGAGGACCTCATAACCCTTGTCTTTAAATGTCTCCAGGTAAGGGGATTTCATAACCTCATCTCTTGAAGTACCGATAATGTAGTAAATCTCATTCTGTTCCTTCTTCATATTGTCGACGTACTCCTGGAACGTTGTATAGGTTTCGACAGCCTTTTTCGTTGACTGGAAAAGGAGCAGGTCCGCAATCTTCTCTTTTCTGGAGAAATCAAAATAAATACCTTCTTTTAATATCCTCCCGAATTCCTTGTAGAACTTGAGGTAGTTCTCATATTCATTTTTTTTCATATCACCAAGGGTGTCGAGTATCTTTTTCGTGACATTCTTATTGATGAACTGAACCTGTCGGTTTGCCTGAAGCATTTCTCTCGAAATATTCAGGGGAAGGTCAGAAGAATCCACAATACCTTTTATAAACCTCAGGTACAGGGGGATTAACTGCTCACAGTGGTCCATGATCTGAACCCTCTTTACATAGAGGGTTGGCCCGACCTTGTACTCTTTAAAGAAGATGTCAAAGGGTATTTTTGATGGGACGTAGAGCAATACAGTAAACTCCTGGGTACCTTCTGCCTTATAGTGAATTACTTTTGCAGGGTCTGAGAAATCATGGGAGACATGCTTGTAAAACTCGTTGTAGTCACTCTCCGTGACTTCTGATTTATCCTTGAGCCATATCGCCTTTCTTGAATTTAAGGTCTCCTCTTCAGTTACCTTGATTTTTTCCCCTTTCTTCAATGTGCTCTCTTTTTCCCTCTCGACGTCCATGACAACTGGATGTTCAATGTAATCAGAGTACTTCCTGATTATGCCGCGAATCTCCCACTCATCGAGATATTTCTTTTCCTTTTTTTTGAGGTGTAAAATGACGTCTGTACCCTTGTTGTCTTTTTCTACCTCATCTATTGTGAAGAACCCGTCTGCACCCGATTCCCATTTAACACCCTTCTGTCCTTTTAGACCGGCTTTCCTTGATAGCACGGTAACTTTATCCGAGACCATGAACGATGAGTAGAACCCGACTCCGAACTGGCCAATGAGTTCAGGGTTGTCCTTCACCTCTTTGCTCTGCAAAGCTGCGAGAAACTCCTTTGTCCCTGAATGGGCAATCGTTCCGAGTGCTGAGATAATCTCGTCTTTTGTCATGCCGATGCCGTTGTCACTGACAGTCAGTGTTCCGGCACCCTTGTCCGCTGTTATCCTGATTTTCCAGTCACCGTCGCCCTCAAGAATAGCGCTGTCTGTCAATGACTCATACCGTGCCCTGTCCAGGGCATCCGAGGAATTGGATATAAGCTCCCTGAGGAATATCTCCTTGTGAGAATACAGGGAATGAATCATTAAATCGAGAAGCTGTTTTACTTCTGTTTTAAACTCCAGATTTTGTACAGTCATATATATAAGCACCTCGCTGACATATTTTTTTTCACTACGAAAAGATGAGTAGAGAATATTTGTATAATAAAAAACCGTTGCGGGTAATTGCAAATTTACAGGAGTTTCCTCAATTTTTTAAAATTCATTATCGACTACTTGACAAATATATATACATCGCGAACTCAAAAATATACATACATCGTGAATCTTAATGAAAATTTGTTTACAGACATAACGAACTTTCATGTCATCATCCAGCTTGACCGGATGATCCAGAAAAATGTTGATTTAATTCTTGGATTCCCCGATCAACAGGCTGTGTCATAATAGTCATCCTGAACTCGTTTCAGGATCTCTATGAAAAATAACATCATGAAAATACGAGATTCTGAAATAAATTCAGAATGACATCATAGGCGTTTTTTGGATTATGACACAGCCTCCAAGTCGGGGAATGACATCTATTGATTTATCAAAGATCGAACTCTAACGTTCGCTATGTTTGTATATTTTAAGACTCTAGCATTAGTTCACGATGTATAGATATTCATTAACTACTTGTTAATTTCACTTCTTTCTTTTCAATTACTTATGCTTTTTTATGGCTGGTTTCTGGGGGAACTACTGTAAATTTAGGGTAACACGATGGACACGTATTATTATACTTTTATTGGGTCTTTTGCCGCAGTTACAAAAATCAAATCGGGATTTCCACCATGTGTGAGCTTGTTTGAATTTGGCAAAATGACAAAAAAATGCTATTAGTGACAAAATATATTACACATGATAAATGTTAGTGTAAAATTTAATTTAAAAAACGCGGAGTTTTGGATTGGCAAGAAAATTGCATTTACAAATTCAGGAGGACAGGATGATAGCTCTGACATCTAAAGAAATAATAGCTGAACTTAAGAGATTAGGAATTAAAACGCGCCCTGAGATAAAGAGCTATTTCAGAGAATACAAGTTATATTGTACTCCTCAGAGGGTAACGATAAACGGGAGACGTGCTGCTGCAGCACGTCCAAGGCATAGATAGGCATACCAGATATTTTATTTTGCTGCTTCAATTTTTACGGCAATAATCGGAGATTCGCCATTATTGGATAAACTGGTTAAGGTATTCATATTTCCATGGGGGAAGTGACCAGGTGCATATGCCGTACCCACCGGGATCTCATCGGTAACCCGTGCTTTAAGATATACCGTTCCACGTTTTGAGATAACCTTAACATAACTATTGTCCAGGACTCCGTAATTCTTGGCATCTTCCTGGTTTATTTCAAGTAATGACTCAGAGACTACCAGATTAAGTGATTCAGACCTTGTTGACATGCTGCCAGAGTGATGGAGTATATCCCTTACAGCAAGACTCAATGGATAATCATTATCAGGTTCTTCATGAGGCGTATAATGAACAGGGTTAAAGCGGAAATTTGCGGTGAGGACGTCGTGCGATGGGGGGGCGGCATTAAGGACTGAGTTTATCTCCTCTGAAAGACTTACAAGATTCCTGACTTCGAGGTCACTGCCCATGGCCAGAGCAAGGTTTCTCAGTATCTGCCAGTCGGGCAGGGACTGCCCCTTGGGATCTACCACTCTATATGTTTTCTGGGTAGTTCCTTCCGCATTAGTGAATGTGCCGTCCTTTTCCGCCCAGCTGGATGCTGGCAAAACTACATGTGCCAATTTTGCAGTGGCTGTGAGTGCAATGTCCTGTACGATTAAAAGGTCCAACGAATTCAGCCTCTTGACTATCTGTGAGCTGTCTGGAAATGAAATAACGGGATCCTCGCCCATGATATAAAGTGCATTTAGTGACTGCGGCTTATAAAGCATATCCATAACATTCTTTCCACTAGATCTTAACCTGGTATATCCGGGACCGGTATCCGGGCTTATACCCATTTGATAGAGACCGTAGGAGTTGGCGTATTCCGCCGGGATCTGAAGCGCAGCAGGATTGTCTCCAAGCAGGATAACGAGATTCGCGGCAGCGAGCACGGTGTCTGAGCCCTTGGTATTGTCCGAAATACCGACAGAAAGGGTAACCATCCTGTCTTTGGCTTCTGCAAATGTCTCTGCAGCAGCTATAAGTTTTTCCCTCGGTATACCTGTAATCTTGGAAACTTTCCCAGGGGGGTAATCTTTTAATACTTCCTGAAGTGATGAAAAACCTTGAATCTTTGAAGCCTTCTCTTTGTCATAGATATCCCTGTCAATTATTATTTTCATTATCCCGTTGAGGAAGGCAATACCTGTCCCCTGTCGTATACTGAGCCAGTGAGAGCTGTGCCTTGTAAACTTTGTCTCTCTTGAATCCGCAACAATAAGCTGTGCGCCCTCTCTTTGTGCACGAAGAATATTAAGTCCAAACACAGGATGGGTTACGCTCGGGTCTGACTCAACAATCAGGATGGCCCCTTTGTGAAGAGGTGATTTTAGATCTATACCGTGACTCTTCTGATCAAATGCCATTTCCCAGGCCTTTTCAACCCGGGCATAGCCAAAGGCAGCAGATAAAGAGTCAATATTATTGGAGCCAACAACATTCCTCATAAATTTCTGCAGCATGTAGTTATCTTCATTGGTGCATCTTGAAGAACCAATTGCCCCCATTTTATCCGGACCGTTGGCTTTTATGATGGCTATAATGTTCTTGGCAATATAGGTCAGTGCCTCTTCCCAAGATGCGCTGTTTAATTCGTCACCCTTTCTTATCATAGGCGTTTTAAGACGGTTTTCACTATAGATATAATCAAAACCGAATCTGCCCCTGCCACACAGGTTGCCTTCACTTACTCCATTGCCTTCTTTACCTCTCGACCGCAGTATCTTCCCTTCCTGTATGCCAAGTGTCAGAGTACAACCACAGCCGCAGAAAGGACATATAGTATCCTTTTCCTCAAGGGCCCAGGGCCTTGCCTTGAATTTGAAAGGTTTGCTCAGAATTGCGCCGGTCGGACATATATCTATACACTGTCCACAGAAATCACACCAGAGGATTTCTCCGAAGGCAGCCTGTACAACCGTAGAGAATCCCCTTCCAATATAGCCCAATGCTGCTCTGCCCTGATGTTCATCGCAAATCCTTACGCATTTACCGCAAAGGATACATCTATTGGCATTCAGCTCCACCAGAGGTCCTCTAACGTCAGCCGAGGCCTCCATCCTGTGTCTGACAAATCGGCCTTCCGGCTTTCCAATCTTGTAGACTACGTCCTGGAGGTCACACTCGCCTGCCTTGTCGCATACCGGACAGTCAAGGGCATGATGGATTAACATAAGTTCCAGGATTGTCTGACGTCGCTTTCTCAGCCTTGGGGTATCCGTCTTCACTACCATACCGTCTTTTGCAAAGGTTGCACATGAGGCTTCAATCTTCCTTTGTCCCTGAATCTCTACAATACATAACCTGCACCCGGCAAAAGGCACCAGTCGTTTGTCATAACAGAGATTGGGTATATATATATCATTTTTCAGTGCAGCCTGAAGGACGGTGCTACCTTTTTCTGCTGTTATTCTTTTCCCATCAATTGTCAGCTCTATCATTCCACTTCCTCCTCCCATGCCGATTCCGGGTATGCTTTACTTACTAATTCCAATAACTCGTCCTCACTGATCTTGGG
>CAYFYW010000192.1:0-3905 GCA_964347425.1 uncultured Nitrospirales bacterium | reverse complement strand
TTTTTTCATGGCAGATTCCTCAAAAAAAACTCCCAAAAGTCATCGTTGTAATCGATGACCTTGGTCCAAACAAAAAGGCTGCCGAAAACATCTTCCATATAAACGTCCCTTTGACCCTCTCCGTCATCCCTCATGAAAGATATACAGAATGGATTGCAGAGCGGGGACACAGCCTCGGATATGATGTTATAGCACACGTACCAATGGAGGCGCAGAAACCGCACAGACTTGGCAAGGGAGGTCTATATACGTGGATGACCGAGGGTGAAATTAGGGAAACCTTGGAAGCTGACTTTGACTCCGTGCCGTACATAAAGGGAATCAGCAATCATATGGGCTCTGCCTTCACCGAAGATGAACGGACTATGGACATCCTGATATCGGTACTTAAAGAGCACAGGTTTTTTTTCCTTGACAGTCTGACAACGCCAAAGTCAGCAGGTGCCAGGCTTGCCAGGCAACAAGGGGTCAAGGCACTCAAACGTGATATTTTCCTTGATAACCAGGACAATTCTGACTATGTTGAGGCTCAATGGGAAAGGCTCGTTAATATTGCCCGGAAGAGAGGTTATGCAATTGCACTGGCACACCCGAGAAAGAATACACTGAAATTTCTGGAAAAGACACTTCCCAGCAAGAGAGTCACGGCCGTGCTGCTTTCCGAGCTTGCTGTTTATCCCTGAGATTATAATTATAAAAACGCAAAAACAGGGGACTTTGACTTTTCAAAAAGTTTCCTTTAAACTTTTATGAATGAGCGGAGACACCGTATTAAGTCTTATACTTCAGGCAGGAATCGTTGTAAAAGTCGTCCTCTTAATCCTGCTGTTTTTCTCCATATTTTCATGGGCTATTATTCTTTATAAGCACAGATTCCTTTCAAAAATTGAAAAAGAGTCTGATGAATTCCAGCGTGCCTTTAGAAAGAGTAAAGAATGGGACAAACTGTATCAGTCCACAAAGAGACTCCAGATCAGTCCCCTCATAAGTCTCTTCAGGTCGGCTTACTCTGCAGTCTCCAAGATGGAACATGACAGGGAAGAAGTAAAAAGAATACTGAAAAGGGTAGAGTCACTTGAGGCAGCACGCCTTGAAAAATACCTCACGTTCCTTGCGACAACGGGCTCGACAACACCTTTTATCGGTCTCTTCGGAACGGTGTGGGGAATTATGAATGCCTTCAGGGGCATAGGCAGGATAGGTTCTGCCTCTCTTGCAGTGGTTGCTCCGGGCATTGCAGAGGCCCTTATAGCTACCGCTGCGGGTCTTGCTGCCGCAATCCCTGCAGTTGTCGCATACAATTATTATTTGAGCAGGACACGAAGGAACATTGTCGTAATGGAGGATTTCTCTCAGGAATTAATAGACCACTTCGCGAGGTAATATGGAGAGACGAAGACAGGCACTTTCTGAGATTAACGTTACACCCTTTGTAGACGTTATGCTCGTCCTGCTTATAATCTTTATGGTTACGGCGCCCCTTCTTCAGCAGGGAATAGACGTTAAGCTGCCCCAGGCAAAGGGGAAGCAACTGTCTCCAGCCGAGCGCATTATGATAACCATAAAAAAAGACGGCAAGATCTATATAAACAAGAGGCGTACAGACATCAATGCCCTGAAAGCAAAACTTGCAACGATGACTGACAGGGATGTTTTTCTTAGAGCTGACAAAGATGTCCCCTATGGTCTTGTTGTCGAAGTTATGGGAGAGTTGCGGGAGATTGGAATAGAAAGGCTCGGAATGGTTACCGAACCAAAAGCAATATTTCGATGAAACTTTCCCATACCATCGGGAAGGAACCGAGTCTCCAAAAAATTGTAATCGCCTCTGCTATCCTCCATTTACTTTTTATTACCGTTGTAGCCGTTCCAATAAAACCAAAAGAAAGAGATTTCAGGACTTATTTTGTAAATCTCGTCGGGCCGGTTCAAACACCAGGAAAAGCGGGAACCACGATAGTAAAAAAAAGGGAAAGGAGAATTGTCCCGAAAAAGAAAATAACCACACCAAAAAAGACCTCTCGAGCAAGGCCTGAACCAAAAACGGACATGTCACTGGAATCTGTTAACAGGGTAGCAAAGGAAATTGAGAGGATTCGTGCGATAAGCTCTCTATCAAAGCGCAAAAGAGACAGAAAAAAGACGCAGGAGGTCCAAATTAGTAGAAAAGAGGGCCCCGGCGAATCCGCTCAGCGCGAGGGAATCCCCGGCAGGGGATCTGCTGAAAACACAGATTTTTACTTCGGCATAATATCCCGTAAGATATGGCAGCAGTGGGTCTATCCTGAACTTGATTCTTCAGGCCTCGAGGTTGTTATATCCATAAGAATAGGCAAGGACGGAAAGGTAACCTCGCAGGAAATCGAAAAGGCTTCCGGTAATATGCTTTTTGACCGGTCTGCGACAAAGGCCATATCAAGGGCAAGTCCTCTTCCTCCACCGCCTGCGGGAGAAATGGAAATAGGTGTTAGATTCTATCTATGAGAAAAAGGGTTAAAATTAAAAGTTCAACGTTAAAAATTCTTATCTTTCTCTGCTCACTTTTCACTTTTCACTTTTCACTTTTCACTGCCTCTCATGCCAAAGTTTACATCGACATAACATCACCTGCTTTCAGAAAACTTCCTGTATCTATAAGCTTCACGGGTTCTGCAGAGGTAAAGGAAATCGCAGAGATTGTAGAAGCTGACCTTGATTTTACAGGGATTTTTTATCCAATAGACCCCGAAATCCCGGGGGCAGAGATCAAAGTCGAGATAGCGGCGCAGGTCCAGGAAGAGATCGTTGCAGATGTTGTGGTATTCGACTTAATTGAAAACAAGAAAACTCTCAATAAACGATACACCGCCGCAAAAAAGATTCTCCGTGCACTTGCGCACAGCATCTCTAACGACGTCTTCAAGATAGTGACGGGCAGGAAGGGGATCTTCAGGACAAAGCTCTCTTACGTAGTAAGCTCTTCCAAAAAAAAGTGGCTTTATATAATGGACTGGGACGGATATAACCCTGTAAGAATAGTGTCAAAAGGATATACTTTAAGTCACAGCTGGTCCCCTGATGGTCTGTATGTAATTTATTCCTCTGAGAGAAAAAGAAGATGGGGCATTTATTCATTGAATCTAAAAAATTATAGAGAGATGGTGCTGTTTTCAGCTGAAGGAACTAATATTGTAGGCGGGGTTTCTCCTCTCAACCGCATCGCATTCTCATCTTCCAAGGATGGCAGTTCGGAGATATATGTCATGAACATCAATGGAAGCAGCCCTCAAAAACTTACGAGATCCTTTGGTATTGACGTCTCGCCGGTATTTTCTCCTGACGGATCCCGCATTGCTTTTGTCTCAGACAGGGGAGGATCTCCACAGATATATATTATGGACTCTGACGGAAGGAGGTTAAGAAGGCTTACCTTTAAAGGTTCATATAATACTTCGCCTGCATGGTCCCCGGACGGTAAATGGGTTGCCTATGTAGGGAGAAAAAATGGCAAAAATCAAATATTCATGATAAAATCTGATGGGAAAGATTTAGTGCAGTATACTGACAAAGGGAATAATGAAAATCCGTCATTTTCCCCTGGCGGCATGTTTCTGGCTTTTGACTCAGACAGAGAGGGGAAAAGAGGTATTTACCTGATGCACGTAAACAACATGATCCAGAAGCGGATTACCCCAAAGGCCACTTCGGCAATGAATCCGAAATGGTCGCCGCATATAAAATAAACCGAAAGGGAGGTCTTGAAGATGAAAAAGGTCCTGGTCTTAGTCATGATGGTCTTTGCTGTTGGCTGTGCAAAAAAATATGTAAAAGCGCCCGAGGAAGAAGTTCCAGGAAAGGAGATCGAGGTCGTTGAGGAAGGGATTTCACCCGATGAATCAAGGGAAAGGGAACCTATCTCTTCAGAT
>CAYFYW010000191.1:0-2767 GCA_964347425.1 uncultured Nitrospirales bacterium | reverse complement strand
CCCGAGCGCGAATCAGCGTGCGAGGGAACAATTTTTCTCTCCGAGAGAGACTAGCTCAACTCGGGCGTTCCCGAGGCGCGCAGCGTCTCGGGAACGACATAATCAGCGGTGCTGATAAGCATCCGCTGGATTTAATTGTTATGCTTTACTTTACTCTCTTTTTCCAGTAATCAGGTTCCCTGTTCAACTGCATGATTGCGATTATTATGACTTCATTTTCAATGGTTTGATAAATCACGCCATAGGGAAAACGGTGGGTTAAACATCTTCTCGTATTTACTGAGAATTTAGACCATGCAGATGGAAAATAAATTATCCTTTGAATCGTTGAGAAAACTTCCTTTGAGAATTCCAAGCCGAGCCCTGATCGACATTCTTCAAAATAATTTATTGCTTCAAACAATTCTTCCTTTGCTTCGGGGTGGAAGGAGTATTTCACCTATGATATTTTCCCTGAATTTCCTTAAAGACTTTATCACCTGGAATAGTTTTAACTTTGCTGGTTTTAATTTCCTTAACCCTCTTTTCAGCTTCTTTTGCCCATAATGCATCAATTTCTTTTTGTGAAGGATGCAAGCTATTGAGAATTTTTTCGACCAGTTTAGTTTTTATATCTACCGGCAAAGACTCAACCATTGAAATTAACTCTTTTGTTTTTGGAGTCATATGGTCACCTTCCTTTCAAATATATTTTAGCATAACCTGAATCTAAACGACAGGTTTTGAGCATCCCTCTCCAGTGACTGGTTATACACTCAATCACATTTAAATCTTTTTTCAATGTGTAGTGACATCTCCTTGTTCCCAGCATGCAAAACAACTGAGTCGAATAATTTCTTTAACATAGTTATTGTCCAACTACCCTTTTCATTCTCTGGGTGTTCTTGTAATAAAGATTTGAGTTGTTCTGACCATTCATCAAGACCCTCTTTGCCGACGGTAACGTCATTCATCATATGAAGTGTTTTATTCTCTCGACGAGCGCCCAGCAATTCTAATCTTTCCACCTCTTCCCGCACTTGGTTTTTTGAACCGAGAGGTGCCTCGGCTAACATCGTCTTGTGCATAAAATCCGTAAATTGATCGCGAAGTAAATCACATTCAAACTTCAAAGATGACGCCCTATGAATCTTGTATAAGTCAGCACCTTCAATATATTCTCGATAATCCTCCAACGTTGCTACTCGATAAGTATAAACGCCAAGCACTCGACATAATGGTTGTTCACATCCTGTTAACCAAAGATATGTCCATACTATCAGTCCTCCAACAATAATAAGCCCGCCAATAATTCTCATTTATTTTCTTTCATGTATAACGCCCGAGTTGAGCTGGTGGCCCTTTGGGGCCCTCAGTCTCGAACGGATTGTTCCCGAGCGCGAATCAGCGCGCGAGGGAACAATTTTTCTCTCCGAGAGAGACTAGCTCAATTCGGGCGTTCCCGAGAGGCGCAGCGTCTCGGGAACATTAAATTTTATGCTGCTGCGGGATTTTCTCCATTATACGTCTACGCAATTAGCCAGTCAAGTAAAATTCCGCACAAAATAGTTGACAAATCAGGAGACAATGCAGTATATATCTACGATATCGAATATTATATTGCAGCTGGATAAGTTAGAGAATTGTTATGTTTGAGTCTTTTGTTACGTATCTGAACACCACAGTCAAGATCAAGGCAAAATATGTCCCCTTCTACCAGAAATGGATATCAGAATGTTATGCCTTTCTGGATTTGCCGCTCAATGAAAAAATAAACGGCGGCCAGAAACAGAGATTCCTCAGACATCTGGCAAAGAATCACGAAGACTGGCAGGTAAATCAGGCGGACTATGCGATGCGTCTCTATGGATACTTCCTCTCCCGCAACCACTATGACAACTGCGCTGACACGACGTCGCTATCAGAGGAATGGAAAAAAATCGAGGAGAATATGAGGAAGGCACTTCGCCTCCGTCACAGGGCATGGAATACTGAAAAGACGTATGTTGCCTGGCTTCGCAGTTTCCGTGGTTTCGTACGCGAAAGGAATCCGTCTGATCTCAGCGGCAAGGATATCCAGACTTTCCTCACCCATTTGGCCATCGAGAAAAAGATAGCTGCTTCAACGCAGAACCAGGCACTGAATGCCGTTGTCTTTCTCTACAAACATGTGCTGGGAAAAGAAATCGGAAATCTCCGTGACGCTGTAAAGGCACATCAGAAGCGCCGTCTGCCGGTAGTGCTTTCTCCTCAGGAGGTCGTCCGAATCTTTGATAGTATGAAAGGTATCCAGAGACTCATGGCCATGTTGATCTACGGCTGCGGACTCCGTATGAGCGAATGTTTAAGCCTGCGTATCAAGGATCTCGATATCGAACAGGGTATTCTGATCGTCCGCGCTGCAAAAGGGGACAAAGACAGGAGAACAGTACTGCCTGACCGTCTGAAAAACGATTTGATTCATCATCTTTCGGAAGTGCACGCCCTCTATGAGAGCGACCGTAGAGAGAAGCTTAACGGCGTCTATTTACCGGGGGCTCTCGATAAGAAGTATCCGAACGCGGGAAAAGAATGGGGATGGTTCTGGCTCTTTCCGTCAAGGTCCCTTTCTGTAGACCCCCGTTCACAGATGGCTCGACGCCACCATATTCATCCCGCGTCTCTCCAGAGAGCATTTAAGGATGCAGTCCTGGGCGCGGGTATTACCAAACTGGTATCTGTGCACACACTCCGTCACAGTTTTGCCACCCATCTTCTTGAAAAGGGGTACGATATCAGGACGATACAG
>CAYFYW010000190.1:0-2438 GCA_964347425.1 uncultured Nitrospirales bacterium | reverse complement strand
CATATATTCTCATTTAGTAAAGAGACCATAGACATTAGACTTTAGGAAAAAAAATTGAGTTATTACATCAGGTTTACAAAAAAATTGAGATACTTAGACACCAATGGATATGAAGAATTATGGATAAAAAGTCAGGAAAGTTCGAGGACACTCCAAGAGTTGATTTCCTGCGTAGAAAAGTCTGATGTCTAAAGTCTGAAGTCCAGTGTCTGAATTACAGAATCATATAACCTAAATTATCTAGGTGTTTGTGCTAAAATCAATAATTAAGATTTATATCAGGGAGGTTTCCTATGAATATGAAATCATTCGTCCTGAAAAAGGCAATAGATGCAAAAAAAGGAGCCCAGTCGCTTGCAACGATGTCATCGGAGCAAAAAAGCATTGCCCTTGTAAAAATGGCAGAGGCATTAGAACGAAGGAAGAGGAAGTTGATTGAGGAGAATAAAAGGGATATTCTGTCCGCACAGAATATGGGCCTATCAAAAGCTCTAATTGACCGGCTTACTCTCAACAATAAACGAATTAGGGAAATGGCAGAAGGACTTGTCGAGGTTGCCAGGCTCCCTGACCCTGTTGGTGAGGTGACAAAGATGTGGAAGAGGCCAAACGGAATGATGGTAGGCAGGATGCGGGTTCCTATTGGAGTTATCGGAATAATTTATGAGTCCAGGCCTAATGTTACGGCGGACGCAGCGGGTTTATGTCTGAAGGCAGGAAACGCAGTTCTGTTAAGAGGAGGTTCTGAGGCAACAAATTCCAATAGGGCAATAGTGGAGACTTTGAGAGATGTGGCCAGGTCACAGGGCATACATGAGGGCGCGGTAACCTTTCTTGATACCCCGGAAAGACAGGCTGTGATGGAAATGTTAAAGTTAGAGGGTTTAGTTGATCTCATAATCCCGAGGGGCGGGGAAGGACTCATCAGGACTGTGGCCGAGAATTCGCGTATCCCCGTTCTTAAGCACTACAAAGGTGTCTGTCATGTTTTTGTTGACAGAGATGCTGATTTTAAAATGGCCGAGGAAATTTGTTTTAATGCCAAGGTTCAGCGCCCGGGTACCTGTAATGCAATGGAAACAATGCTGGTTGATGAAAAAGTATCAGGGGAGTTCCTTCCGAGGATGATAAAAAGGTTCAAGAAGGCGGGTGTTAAATTAAAAGGCTGTAAAAAATCTCGTAAGATAGTCGCATCTGTCAATAAGGTTGAGGAAGAAGATTTCTACAATGAGTATCTTGATATGGTTTTGAATATTAAAATCGTTAAAGATATGGACGATGCCGTTAGGCATATTGCAAAATACGGCTCTGCCCATTCAGATGCCATAGTAACAAAAGATTATAAAAGGGCTATGCGATTTTTGAGACAGGTGGATTCTTCTGCTGTTTTTGCTAATGTCTCAACGAGGCTTAGTGACGGCTATCAATTTGGTCTGGGTGCTGAGATCGGGATTTCTACCGATAAGCTCCACGCACGGGGGCCGATGGGGCTTGAGGAGCTGACGTGTACAAAATTTATTGTCCTTGGTAATGGGCAGTTAAGGGAATAAAGGAATTTAAAAAGGTTTAGGGTTAGGAGGCCCGTATCGTTAAGCGGCTGACGGTTACGGTAAAAAAACTGAGTAACTTAACCTTATTAATACGATACGCACATCGTAACCTTAACCGTAACCTGTGGAGGCAACTATGACGCTTTATCTCGTTCAACATGCTGAGGCAAAGACAGAGCAGGAAGACCCATCAAGGGGTCTTTCGGAAAACGGACTAAGCGATATAATAAAAGTAGCGAATCAAGCTGCGCGGCTGTCTGTCGAAGTCAGCCAGATTTTACACAGCGGGAAGAAAAGGGCGAGTCAAACCGCCCAGATACTGGCAGAGCATCTCCACCCTGATAAGGGGGTCTCTGAATCGGGTGGTTTGGCACCTATGGACGAGCCTAAAATCTGGGCTGAACGCCTGTCATCTATTGAGGAAGAAACAATGCTCGTGGGACATCTTCCTCATCTTGGAAGGTTAGCCGGTCTACTCATCTGCAATGATGAAAAAAAGAATGTCGTAAATTTTAAAATGGCAGGCATTGTATGCCTCAGAAGAGACGAGGATATGTCCTGGTCTCTGGAATGGACGTTAATGCCGTTTCAATTGTAAGAAAGGATTCAAGGGGTCTGGGGGCTCGAACACTTTTTTTATCATGAAAATAGGCATTTTTGGCGGGACATTCAATCCTATCCATTACGGACATCTGAGGGCAGCGCAGGAGGTTCAGGAAATTTTTGTCTTTAATAAACTTCTCTTTATTCCATCAGGTAAGCCGCCTTTTAGAAAACCGTGGCTTACAGATGCCCGACACCGGTATGAGATGACAGAGATTGCCATTAAAGATAATCCGTCTTTTGAAATATCCGATATTGAGGTAAGAACTAAAGGCACTTCCTATT
>CAYFYW010000189.1:0-5425 GCA_964347425.1 uncultured Nitrospirales bacterium | reverse complement strand
TGGTAATCACCGTGAATCCGGTTCTTTGAAGCGGAAATTTTTTTCTTTAAAAGCCCTTCGTAACATTGAAGGATGTCTTTTTCCAGACCATATATCTGTTTTGCTTCGTCCCTGATATCTTCAGGAAGCCTGCTCACGGTCTTTCCAAACGACTGAAAGACCCTCCTTGTGAGACTCCTCATTGACTGGTATAACGAGCGCTGGTAGAGAAGGGAAAAAGGTTCCTGGGAAAAAGCCGGGTCATCGTCCACGGAAGAGAGAGCCATATGAAGCTCTGCCGTGCGAACACCCAGGAGCCGGGCAATCTCAAAGTACACGCCTCCAATCAGATCCTGAATATCCTGTTGGATTCCGGAAGGATCAAAATCCAGAATGGATTCCTGCGTCTCGGAAATTGCCTTGAGTTCTTTTTTCCCTGCGAGCACCAGTTCGAAATACTGTTTCACTGCTTCAAGCGTGTACGTCCAGGTGTCTCCCTGATTCGGAACAAAACCCTGAAGAAGACCCAGGATACCTGATTCCAAAGCGGCGCTCCTATACTCTATGGCCCCGGCGTATGGAGGTATGTTCCTGAATTTGGTTCTTTCTGTAAGGAACCTGATGATTTCCATGTCCGGGTTCATACCTTCCGCTGCCTTCCGGTAAAATTTAAAGAAAAAAACATCTTCATATAGAACAGAAGTGTTGCTTTGATCTGCCTTAAGCACCCTGGAACCCAGAGGCAGAGCCCTTTCTCTCGAAAGTTGCCTGAACATCCTTCCCGGATACGCATAAAGTTCTCCCCGCATTCCTTTTACGCGTTTCTTCTTTGAGATTGTTTCAAAAATTTTATCACGAAATCCCGGGTTGTAGAAGCTGTCATAGATAATGCCTTCATGACCGTCAACAAAAACCTTGGCAATAACCGAGTGGGGGGATTCTTCAAGAATCTTGTCAGCTTTTATCCTCAGCCAGTCGTAATCAAGTTTAACCATTATTCCCTCTGTTGTAAACCGGTCTTCGGTTTCAGCCACGGTGCTGTGTGATGTAAAGGAAACAGGCAGAATATATATTTCAGCAGGGCCTTCTGTGTACTTGACCTTGAGAAAGATAAGATGCGCAAAAGAACCGTTTTCGCTGAGCGGGATGTCTTCACTGATAATTACCTCTGTGATCTTGCGGGCCTTGCCCCCGAACCAGCGCTGGCGCTTCAGGTACTTCGGGAAAATCATGCTCTGAAGTCTTTCCCGCGCCCTGTCCTTGAATATCTTTGTCCAGTTATCGCTTACACTGAGTTCAGGAAGTTCTTCTGCAGTTGTGACAGCGGTAATCTCCTCTTTCTTAAGAAGAAAAAGATAATAGCCAAACGGAGCCAGAGTGAGGGCGTAAAAACCATCCTTTATAACAGGGAAATCATTGTGGCTGAATACCTCTTCTGGAACATACCCCGCATATTTTGAAAGTTCAAGCTCAGCCAGCTGAACATGTCTTGACAGATTTACAATAACAAGTATGTTTTCAGCTTCATATTGCCTGACGTAAGCAAGGATTTTGGCGTTTTCAGACGACAGGAACTCAATGGTTCCCCTTCCGAACGCCCTGAACTGCTTCCTCATTGCAATGGAATGCTTCATCCACCAGAGAATGGAAGCCGGGCTTGACTGCTGGTTTTCCACGTTAACAGCCTCATAATGGTATACCGGGTCTATAATTACAGGCAGGTAGAGTTTTTGCGGGTTTACCCGTGAAAACCCCGCATTTCTGTCACTGCTCCACTGCATGGGTGTTCTGACACCATCCCGGTCTCCCAGATAATAATTGTCTCCCATACCGATTTCATCTCCATAATAGATTACCGGCGTACCGGGCAGGGTGAAAAGCAGTACGTTCATAAGCTCCATTTTTCTCCTGTGGTTATTCAGAAGAGGGGCAAGACGTCTGCGGATTCCGAGGTTTATCCTTGCAGCCCTGTCTCTCGCATAAATCCTGTACATATAGTCCCTTTCCTCGTCTGTAACCATTTCAAGGGTCAGCTCGTCATGGTTTCTCAGGAACATAGCCCACTGACAGGATTCAGAGATTACCGGGGTCTGTTCAAGGATGTCTATAACAGGGAAACGGTCCTCCATCTGAAGGGCCATGAATATCCTGGGCATAAGAGGGAAGTGGAATGCCATATTGCACATGTCTCCGTCTCCGAAATATGCAACAGCATCCTCTGGCCATTGATTTGCCTCGGCGAGGAACATCCTGTTTTTGAATTTGCTGTCAAGATATTTCCTCAGTTTTCGTAAATAACTGTAAGTCTCAGGCAGGTTTTCGCAATTTGTTCCCTCTTTTTCGTAGAGGTACGGAATGGCATCAAGCCGCATGCCGTCTACTCCCATTTCGAGCCAGAAATCAAGGACTTTCGTCAGCGTTTTCTGAAGGGCCGGACTTTCGAAGTTCAGGTCTGGCTGGTGAGAATAGAAGCGGTGCCAGTAGTACTGTTTTGCAACAGGGTCCCAAGACCAGTTGGATGATTCGAAATCCTTGAAGATAACACGGGCATCCCTGTACTTTTCAAGGGTATCGTTCCATACATAATAGTTTCTCAATGAAGAGTCAGGTTTGGCCCGTCGGGCCTTCTGGAACCACTGATGTTGGTCTGATGTGTGGTTCAGTACGAGTTCTGTTATCACTCTCAGGCCGCGCCTGTGCGCCTCCCGTAAAAAATCCTTGAAATCTCTCAATGTTCCGTAATTGGGATTAATATTCAGATAGTCAGCAATGTCATACCCGTCATCCCGCAAGGGTGAGGGATAGAAAGGAAGCAGCCAGATGGCAGTAATGCCGAGGTCTTCGAGGTAATCCAGTTTTTGCGTAAGCCCTTTGAAGTCACCAATTCCATCGTTATTGCTGTCAAAAAATGTTTTTACGTGAAGCTCATAGATAACGGCGTCTTTATACCAGAGAGGATCGTCTTCAAAATGTGATTCCTTTTTTTTTGGCAATGTCTACCTCTGTTACCCTTGATAAAATCCCTGCCTTGTTCCATCCGCATAGCAGAGCTTACATAAAATAGTCAAAATCCATTTCCCGTTTCATTTTTTTTCTGACCCTGAAAATATGCGCTGGTACCACATGGGGATTCAGCTCAATAAAATTCCTTTCACCATGCCATATGTATTTATCATCACTTAAGAGGTCATGCACAAGATAGGGCTGGCCGTGAGGAATCCCCAATTCATGAACAGGTATATTTATCCATCCTGACTGTGTGTGATACGGGTCGAGATTAACTGCAACAATAATAATGTTTGAAAGGTCATCAGTTGTTTTTCCGTAGCACATGAGATAGTCATTGTCCGCTTCGTAAAATTTTACATTCCACATGTCCTGAAGAGCAGGATTTTCTCTGCGAATTTTATTAATTCTTGCCACAAAATCTCTCAGATTCCCCTCCTTACCCCAGTCCCAGTATTTTATTTCATATTTTTCTGAATGAAGGTACTCTTCCTTGCCCTCTATGGCATCCTGAACAAATAGTTCAAAAGCAGGGCCGTAAATCCCGTAATTTGACGACAATGTTCCTGCAAGGACAAGTCTCATAAGATATGCCGGCCTTCCGCCGTACTGCAGATGCTCGGGGAGTATATCGGGTGTATTTGTCCAGAAGTTCGGCCTCATGTACTCCCGGACATCTGTCTTTACAAGTTCTTTCATATATTCCGTAAATTCCCACTTTGTATTTCTCCAGGTGAAATACGTATAAGACTGAGTGTATCCGAGTTTGGCAAGCTGGCACATTACCTTTGGCCTTGTAAATGCCTCTGACAGGAAAATCGCATCAGGATAATCTTTCTTTATTTCATTAATTACCCATTCCCAGAACGGAAACGGCTTGGTATGCGGATTATCCACTCTGAAAATGCGCACACCTTTTTCTATCCAGAAAAGAAAAACGCTCTTCAGTTCATCCCATAGCTCTTTCCAGCTGTCAGTTTCAAAGTTTATGGGAATTATGTCCTCGTATTTTTTGGGAGGGTTTTCGGCAAACTGTACTGTCCCGTCAGGCCTCCATTTGAACCATTCAGGATATTTTTTTACATAGGGATGGTCAGGAGAACACTGAAATGCAATGTCCATGGCTATTTCAATTCCATGCTCTTCTGCCTTTCTGATAAGGTTCTGAAAGTCCTGCAATGTGCCGAGATCGGGATGGACATCTTTGTGACCGCCTTCTTCAGCGCCAATCGCCCAGGGGCTTCCCACATCACTCTCTTTGCAAACGGGGTTATTGTTTTTGCCCTTCCGTTTTGTTCTGCCAATCGGATGGATGGGAGGAAAATACAGGACATCAAAACCCATGCGCTTTATTTCAGGAAGCAGGGCTTCACAGTCTTTAAACGTCCCGTGTCTTTCAGGCTCCGGAGAACAGGAACGGGGGAACCGTTCATACCAGGAGCTGAATACAGCCTTTGTGCGGTCAACAGTAACAACAAGCTCTTTCCCATACCGTGTTGCAGAAGAACGGTCAGGATATTTGCTCATCAATTCCGTAAGTTCTTCGCCAAGGGCAAGCATTACAGCCTGTTCAGCAATCTTCTCACTTTCCACTTTCAGAGAGAGTTCTTCAAGTTTTTTTCTGTCTTTTCCCTTAGCCCTTTCAATTACTTCCTTTATATATTCCAATCCTATACCAATATCAACTTTGACATCCTGCCCTGCATCAAATTTTTTCTTTAGATCTTTCTGCCATGTCCTGAAGTGATCAACCCAGCCCTCAACGGAATAATGATATATCCCCAAATCCGTTACCCTGAATTCACCAGACCAGAGGTCGTTTTCTATAAATGCTAAACTCGACTCTTTCCAGTCTTTATCGTCGGGTCCTTTAAATAGTACCCTTGCTGAAACTGTGTCATGACCGTCAGAGAAAATATCAGCGATGACTACGACCTTTTCACCAACGGCCCTCTTGATAGGAAAACGTCCTCCTTCTATCTGCGGTCTGACATCTTCAATGACAACTCTTTTCTTTCCAATATCAATCATGTCACACGGATCCTTTTCATAATTTTCAACATTTATAGTATATAATTTCCCATTTATGCAAGATAAATCTTATTTATTAAATTATATCATCGTTTGTTTAAACAATTTAATAATAGATAGCACCTATACATGAGGATATGGAGAACGCACGTATGGATAAAATCACATTACATTTCTTATCTTTACAATGAAACTCATATCCAAGTAAGCTCACAAGATTTGCAATGCCTTTACTTACTAGATGGTGACCATGGAGTAGAGGTTATGGATAAAATTTGCTACAATTTAATTGACGGAGGGGTATCTTGCTCTTGCAAGCACAGCAAAAAATCTTTTAAAATCAACTATGGGAGTGCATAGGGTTCTGGTGTCCCTCCTGGACTTCAAATCCAGTGTTGCCTGCCAACAG
>CAYFYW010000188.1:0-3133 GCA_964347425.1 uncultured Nitrospirales bacterium | reverse complement strand
GACTGTTACACTCCAGTTCCAGCATCTACTGCATTTGTTGCCCTCGGCTTTTTCGATAAAAATTGCAACACCATCTATCTCTGCGCTTTCATAGCACCCGTCAGGCCGTCCTGACTCATTGCCGGGAGATTTTGCATCCTGAAAGACCTCTGCTGAAGAAACAATAAAAAGAGTCGGGAGAAACGATTTGTAATCTTCAAGCATCATATAGTGTGCTTCATCTACATAAAGATTTACTTTTGCCTCGAGGGAATTTCCGATGAACTTTTCCTTGCGTTTTATCTCCAGTGCCTTATTGACCTCATCGCGAATCTCTAAAAGGCCGTCCCATTTCTTTTCGAGTTGTCTATCCACAAATTGAGTTTCGACCTCGGGAAACCGGCAAAGGAATACGCTTTCTTCTTTTTCTCCCGGTATAAAGCGCCATATCTCCTCGGCTGTAAATGAGAGTACGGGGGCCATCATTTTTGTCAGAGAGATCAAAATCTTATATAAGACCCACTGAGATGTTCTTCTCTCTGGAGAGTCAGCTTTGAATGTGTAAAGCCTGTCTTTCAGCACGTCAAGGTAAAAGGCGCTCATATGAGTAACGCAGAAATTGTAGATACCGTGGAAGACCTCGTGGAACTCAAAATTCTCGTGTGCCCGGCTTACTTTCTCTGTCAGATGCTGGAGCATACTCAGGGCAAGCCTGTCTATTTCGAGAAGAACTTTGCCGCTCATAATTTCGGACTCATAGGTCTTACTTTTTGAGACATCAAAATCATATATGTTGCCCAGGAGAAATCTGCATGTGTTTCTGATCTTTCTGTATGCCTCAACAAGTCGGCTGAGAATCTCATCAGAAATTCTCATATCTTCTCTGTAATCAGCAGATGCGGTCCAGAGCCTCAGTATCTCTGCTCCATGTTTAACGGTAACCTCCTGAGGCGAGATAACATTTCCAAGGGATTTGGACATTTTTTTGCCCTGACCGTCAACGACAAAGCCATGGGTCAATACTGCATCGTAAGGCGCCCTGCCCCTCGTGCCTACCGAGGCAAGAAGCGAACTCTGAAACCAGCCCCTGTGCTGGTCGCTGCCTTCGAGATAAAGGCTTGCAGGTCGATGTGGCTCGTCTCCGGGCCGGGAGAGCCTTTCATCAATCTCTGTCACAGCTGCATGACTTACTCCTGAATCAAACCAGACATCAAGGATATCGGTCTCCTTTATAAATTCAGCCGAGCTGCACTCAGGACATCTGTAACCTTCGGGGAGTAAGTCTGCGACGGCTTTTCCAAACCATACATCTGCACCTGCCTGTGCAAATTCTTTCACAATATTATCAATAACGGCTTTATCGGCGATAAGCTTGTGACATCTCCTGCAGTGAAACAGCGTTATGGGAACTCCCCATGCCCGCTGTCTTGAGATACACCAGTCAGGTCTGTTCTCTACCATTCCGAAAATCCTTTCCTTGCCCCATTTTGGTACCCACCTGACTTTTTCGATTTCAGCTAGGGTATTTCTCCTTAAATCATTTTTCTCCATTGAAATAAACCACTGCTCTGTTGCCCTGAAAATAACAGGCCTCTTGCATCTCCAGCAGTGCGGATAGGAATGCGTTATTTTCTCCTCGGTGCCGAGAAGGGCATTTTTCTCCCTGAGCCTGTTTATAATCCCCTCATTTGCCTTAAAGACATTCTGTCCTTTGAAGTTTTTTATTTCTTCCGTAAAACACCCTTTATCGTTAACAGGTGAATATATGTCCAGACCGTATTTCAATCCCATTTCATAATCTTCTTCTCCGTGTCCGGGTGCGGTATGTACGACACCTGTGCCCTGCTCCAGGGTGACGTGCTCGCCGAGTATTGTCTGAACCTCCCGGTCGATCCACGGATGTTGACATACAATGCCTTCAAGTTCAGAACCGGCCCAGGCACCTTCGGTAACATTATATTCTCCCTCTTTGTAGCCGATTTTCTCCATGCAGTCCTTGACGAGGTCCTGGGCGAGAATTAGTTCTCCATCCGGAGTTTCAACTCGACAATACAAGAGATGAGGGTGCAATGCCAGAGCCATATTTGCGGGCAGTGTCCAGGGGGTAGTTGTCCAGATAACGAAATACGTACCCTTGACGGCGTCGGGTTCAAATTTACCCCTGGGATTTTTTACTCTGAATTTTGCATATATTGACGGTGATTCTTTTTCCGCATACTCAACCTCTGCCTCGGCCAGCGCGGTAACGCATGAGAGACACCAGTGAACAGGTTTTTTCCCCTTGTATACATATCCCTTCTCAACAAAACCGCCAAATTCCTTTATGATGGATGCCTCATACGGGAAGGACATGGTGATATAAGGCTCCGTCCAATCCCCAAATACACCGAGACGCTTGAACTCCTCTCTCTGGATGTCCAGAAACTCAAGTGCATATTCCCTGCAAAGACGTCTCTTGTCAAGGAGAGAGATATCTTTCTTTTTTGAGCCGAGTTTCTTATCCACTTCGTGTTCTATGGGCAGGCCATGACAGTCCCAGCCCGGAACAAAAGGAGAATAAAAACCTTTCATTGATTTATATTTGACAATTATATCCTTGAGAATCTTGTTCAGTGCGTGACCGAGATGGATATGACCGTTTGCATACGGGGGCCCGTCATGGAGGATGAATGCATTGGATTTATTTTTGGCCTGCATTTTTTTATAGCTGCCGTGTTGTTCCCAGAACTCAAGGATTTCTTGTTCTTTCCGGGCGAGATTAGCCTTCATGGGAAATTCTGTTTTTGGCAGGTTTAAGGTGTCTTTATAGTCGGCCTTCATTGTATTTCTTTTTTTCGTCAAACAATACAGTTTATCCCAAAAAAGATAAAAAAATTACCCGGGACGTCTGGACGAAACCATAGAGATCGGGCAACGTCTAAGGCTGCTGTTGCAACAACAAAGTTTTAATCGTCCTGCAGCTAACGAGTAAAAAAATTAATCTAAAAATTAACATCTTGTTGAGGTAAGTGTCAAGGATGTACAGGAAAGCAATTTTTTAGCTCTTACGCCAGGCATAAATTGTAAATACGAAAAGAAATATGTTAATCTTTAATATACATCCTATAAAAATATGGATGTTTGATTTCACAGATTAAAAGACGTTGATTACACA
>CAYFYW010000187.1:0-7642 GCA_964347425.1 uncultured Nitrospirales bacterium | reverse complement strand
TGCTGGTGGCCGTAGAGATGTTCATATCTGGTCAAGCCGTTTTCCACCTGGAGTTCCCTGCAGAGTCCTGCTTCAATAAGTAATTTCAGTGTCCTGTAAATCGTTGCAAATCCAGTTGAAGGATTTTTCTTTTTTACCATACCGTACAGCTCCTCTGCAGTAAGGTGTCGCTCACTTTTCAGGAAAATTTCCAGAATCTGCACTCGTTGTTCACTGTGCCTCAGGTTTTTACTGTGGATATAATCTTCAAGCACCTCTTTTTCTCTGGTAAAGACCATGAAAATTCTCCTCAATGATAATGATTATCAATTTCATTTTAATAAATCAATCAGCCTCTTGTCAAGTGTTTTTTTTAAACTCTCGATGAACCTGAAAAAAGCCTTTTCGTCCCTATTTTTCTACCAGTAACGCACTCTTCCCACATCTACATGAATGAAATTGGATCGAGGATAATAGCCTACTCCTCCTGCTTTTAGCTCATAGGCTGCGCGTCTTAATACCTTAAGGCCATAATCAGGCAGACGAATATCAGCTGCTTTACCATATAAGTGCAGGCTATTTTTTGCCACAGCTTTTTTATGCTTTCTGAGAAAAGCATTTGTTCTGGCAGTTCGATAGCCTGAAATTATATGAAAGGGTTTACTGCAATTGAGTCTTTGCCGGATAGCAAAAAAAAGGTCCAGGAGTTTTTTATCTATGGGTTTGACAGCGCCGCAGTAATGATCACGCATTATATGGTTAATCTGTGCCAGGGCCTCTGATACGTATTCCCCATTTTTCCAGTAGACAGTTTGCAAATATTCTTTCGTATGGAGGTTATAAAAAGAGAGCACTTTTTCATCTGAGAGAAAATCCTGTGCCGCTGACACTGCCCTGTAAGGGATAACACCTGAAACAGCGGTTAAAAGCCCTAATCTGAGAAATCTTCTGCGGCTTATTCCCTTTTCGTCTAACTTCAGCGTTTTATTGTTCTGTAAATTCATAAACAACCGCCTTTCTCTCAACTACACAACAATTCTATAAGCAAAAATCGCTCCAATTTGTAAGGTATTGATTTTAAACAAAATCAATACTATATTATATGAAAAATATGTAATAGTATGAGTAAAATATGTAATATGTGCGTCAATTTTTGCACAGGGATGCAAGGGATGATGAAAGAAAAGAATGTATCAGTTAAAAATGCTCCACGCAAGAGGGCCTCAGTTTACAGCATAATCAGCAGACTCATCATGGCTGTCGACCATATGATATCCAGAGGCAGTTGAAGCTCACAGGTCTTATCAAACAACAGGTCGGCACGTGCGGGGAATTCTTCGTCTGCCCGCCACAATATAAGCACAACGGGCACCCTTGGAAATGGAAAAAGCCTGAGGGAGGCGTCTCCGAAGCTGAGCTGTTCTGCATCCAGGGCTTTGCCTTTTAAGAGAAAACCCCTGGTATCTTCGCTGAATTTTCCAACAATTTTATCAACAGGAAGCACATGCGATCCCCTGAAAAAGAGGTGGCCGCCTTTGAGATTAATTGGCTTTATGAGATCTCCTGAGAGCCGGATGTCCTTAACGTCTATCAGATACCGGAGCAGGGCGAGTCGGGAAAAATGTCCGAGCCTCTTTAAGAGAACATCGCTTTCAGGAAACTGACCCTGAATTTTTTTATCCCGGGGGCAAACAGAGACATCCATACCGAATGATCTCAGCGTATAAAGACCTGACACCTTATCAAAGCAAACCTGTGCCCTTTTGCAGACATCGTCAGGCTCAAGGTCTGCCAGGACCCCCCATGCCTTTTCTTCCCCCGATGACATATTCCATTATACTCGAATCCACTACTGCTTTTTCCCGAAAATAATCCTTCATATCCCCCCTTGCCACTGGTCGCCTTCGGCACAGCCAGAGGGGAGGATAACCCCCCTCGGGACCGATCTCATTTTCTATCTGTGTAGTTTCGCAAATTTAAATTTCGCATGACATCTATAAATATTTTTATTTTGACAATTAGTCCACTTAGTGATAACCTAATGGACAAGTGGGGCCTTACCTAACTTGCTGAAGAAATCAGGTTTTAATCACAGAGATTGTAACTACTCAGGTTCACAGTTCCAGGGTTCAGGCGACCAACCGTGAACCGTGAACCTGACAACCTGAGCAGTTAGCAGAGATTTTAAATAACTGCTTTCGGATAATGCCGCATCCACTGTTTCTTTTAATCTTCTTTTCAGCACTTTCATTTTTTGTATCAGCAACATGGGCAGAAGACCCGATTCCTGACGTCAAGGCGAATGGCTCAGACGATCCCATAATCATACGTCAGAGTGATACGCTTTCAGTTACTGTAGAGCTTACTGCTGGAAACATGGCAGGCATAGACGCTGACTGGTGGTTGGGTGCTTATGCCACACCCTTTGGTTTGTTTTATTATGATGTAGTCAGTGATTCCTGGAAACCAAACCTCACGTGTACATACCAAGGACCTCTATTTGACCTGGATCCTTATGAGGTACTGAATATGTCAGGATTGCCGCCGGGAATATATATCTTCTGCTTTGCGGTTGATCTAAACATGAGCTGCTCGATAGATATCAGTCAGACATATTATGACTGTGTGGAAGTCACGGTACTACCGTTTAAAGATTAAGCGGAAGATAAGGAGATGAAATTCGTTATCCCTGGCCCGTATCAAAGTACGGGGCGGGAATGATAATCTTATTAGTTTGTTCTTTGTTAACGACTATTTTAAGGATATTTTCTTTAACTCTCGTTCTTTCTCAGCTATGTCTGCCTCCAGAGTTTGCAGCGTCTTGAAGTCATCAGAAAATTTGTCCTCAACGTCTGACAGGTCTTGAGTTCTATATAAATCCCATAATTTTTCACCTGTTTCCACGAAAAGCCTGTCCCAGACGTTTTTTAGTTTATGTATCTCAATCTTCAGCTTTGTAAGTTCAGTTGCCTCAACGGCAAAATGACGCACTTTTCCCGCCATTTCTTTTGCCACGAGAATTCCTTTATCCGTGGCCTCACTGAATCTGTCACCCCATTTTCTGAGTTGTTCCCGCCTTTCTTCAGAAAGACGGGGAGAGCGGGCCTTTTCTTTCAGGCCCTCGGCCTTTTTAGAGACCCTCTTCCTTAATGTTGGTTTAGTAGTTTTCCTGACACTTTTTGCAGCAGTCCTCTTCCTCGTTGGGGTATTAGCCATGATGTCCTCCTTTGGTTATTTTTTGCTGTTCAGGCATCTCCTGTTTAAATCCTCTCCTCAATTATAGCAGATATAGCAGAGCAGGGGTTAAGTCAGGAAATTTTATTACCACTGCGTAAGCATTTCCTTTTCCCTAATGGCAGGGTATGGTATTATGCATATAATCAAACCTTGAGTGTGATCACACGTGCATCAACAGATTTTCCCCGAATGTGCACGAGCGCTACAGAGGGGGGAATCGTATGCCGGTGCAGCCCCGCACTTCCAGGGTTCACGTAGAGCACACCGTCTTTCATCACCACAGAGGGTAGATGGGTATGGCCGCTTATGATTGCTCTAATATTTGATTCGACGGGGTTAATGTCGAGATTGCTTATATTATGAAGCACATAAAGCAGACCTCCATGGAATTCGACAACCTCGGTTCTTGGCAGGTCATATGCCCATGCTTCGCAATCCATGTTACCCCGCACCGCAATAACCGGTGCAATGAGACTCAATTCTTCAAGTACAAGGGGGGTACCGAGATCTCCGGCATGTATAATAAGGTCTGACCCTTTCAGGGCTCTGGCTGCCTCCTGACAGAGCGGTCCGTGCGTGTCCGAGATAACACCTACTGTATGGTTACCTTTAAGTTGAAAAACCTGAGACACTACAAAAGCTCCTTTCACATCTTATAGTTGCTGTAAATGAATCACTTCTTGTTTACTTTATCTTTGCAGGGCAAATTCTTATGTACCAATGTCTTCTTCAGCCTGCAATATAATGCAATAAAGGTTCTGCAACTGCGGGAACCGTCTACTGAGTCAGATTTAGGAAACTTGGCATACTTGCATTCCAAGTCGCAGAACTCCATTACTAACACCTCTTGCTTCTGGAATCAGACCTGATATTAGCTTTTCTCGTATTTTAATATTTGATGACTTAATAACTCAATGATCCAGTTACTCAATGATTTAATAACTTAATGACTTACAGGACACCCCGATGTTCCTCAACTGAATTCTTTTAACCGGAAACCCAAAAACAGAGATTGAGTAGTTTAATAGTATTTCTATATCGGGATTTGTGGGAAAGCAGTGTGTTGCTATTTAGACAATTTTCTGATAGTTTTCATAAGTATTTATTTCGTCGATTTCCAGGGTAACTGTGCATATAATCTTAGGTAAATGGACGCAGGACTCATTAGACCGCATTCTGCGTGAATCCACTGCAGTGGAGAACGCTGGTGAACGCATAGATTTTCTTTCCGGACATTTCCTCAATGTTGAGTATAGGGAGGCAACATTAATCGGAGCTGCAGATACGTCAGAAGTACTTGTCATAAACCTCCGGGAAGTAGACTGCTTTACCTTTATTGAGTGTATTGAGGCAATGCGGCTTTCAGGCTCTTATGAAGCGTTTATAGAGAACGTAAAGAAGGTCAGGTACAGGTCGGGAGAGGTGGCCTTTGAAAAGAGGAATCACTTTTTCACAGACTGGCGGGAATTCAATAAAGACCTTGTTTCTGATGTCACTTCACAGATCGGCGCTCAAAAGACAGGAAGCATTTCAAAGACCCTGAACAGAAAAGAAGACGGGACATATTTTCTCAATGGCATTCAGCCTCAACAGAGAGAAATTTGCTATATCCCTTTGGAAGCCCTTGATGAGTCTACTATAAATGCGATGAAAACCGGAGATTATGCCGGCATATATTCAGAAATACAGGGGCTGGATGTTTCGCATGTCGGGATTATTATCAGAAAACGGGATGAGGTCTTTTTCAGACACGCCTCTTCAGATAAGAGATTAAGAAAAGTAGTTGACCAGGACTTTATAAAGTATATATCAGACAAACCCGGACTGGTTGTATTAAGGCCAAAAATGTAGCCTGCCGGATTTTTTTAAGCTGCAAGGAATATATGGAATCTATTAACGGGAAAACAAAAGCCATCCATGCAAGCTGGTTGGAATCAGTAAAGGTTTATTTTCGGCCGAGGGTGCGGAGCATGCTGTTTTTGGGTTTTTCCGCCGGCTTACCCTATCTGCTTGTTTTCGCTACCCTTTCCAGATGGCTGCGCGAGGCCGGGATTGAGCGCGGCACAATAGGATTTTTGAGCTGGGTTATGCTGGCCTACGGCTTCAAGTGGGTCTGGTCACCGGTGGTAGATCGTTTGCCAATTCCAATTCTAACCCGCAGGATGGGACGCCGACGCAGTTGGATGCTTTTTGCACAGCTAACAATTATGGCCTCCTTGGCCAGCATGGCACTTTCAGATCCACAGCATAACCTGACTAATCTCGTGCTGTTTGCCTTACTTGCTGCCTTTGCCTCTGCAACACAGGATATTGCCATAGATGCCTATCGTATTGAAGCCGTTGAGGAAGAATTGCAGGCTGCAATGGCAGCTACTTACATGATCGGTTACCGGTTGGCAATGATTCTGTCATCGGCAGGTGCATTGTATATTGCCGCTTTTTTTGATATTGACGAAGCAACCTATCGGCATTATTCGTGGATGATATCTTATCTGTCAATGGCAGTTATGATGTCTTTAGGCGTTGTAACAACTCTTGTGATCTCAGAGCCGGAAATGGCTGCAGATTCAGGCACTTTAGCCCGTGAAAATAAAATGAAGGAGATTATTGAACACTGCACATTTATACCGGGTTTTATCCGCAAATTCCTTGAATGGGTCTATAATGCGGTACTTAGTCCTTTTCTGGATTTTTTAATTCGTTACCGATGGTATGCAGTATTAATTCTTCTGCTGATAGGGACTTACCGGATTTCTGATATCGTTTTAGGAGTAATATCAAATGTCTTTTATGTTGATATGGGTTTTTCCAAAAATGAAGTTGCAACTATTTCCAATATTTTTGGGGTAATTATGACTTTGTTTGGAGCAAGCCTTGGCGGGGTATTAATGATAAGGTACGGGGTAATGAAAATCCTCTTTCTTGGAGCATTACTTTCTGCCGCAACTAATGTTCTTTTTTCCATACTTTCAGTCATTGGAAAAAACATAGTAATGCTGACGTTGGTAATTTCAGCAGATAATCTCAGCGCGGGCATTGCAACTGCCGCATTTATTGCGTATCTCTCAAGTCTTACTAATATCTCCTATACAGCGACCCAGTATGCATTATTTAGTTCAATAATGGTGCTTTTACCCAAATTTATTGGCGGCTGTTCCGGTGTGATAGTGGATAAAATCGGTTATGAAAGTTTTTTTATTATAACTGCTGTTATAGGTGTACCGGTATTGTTTCTGATTTTTTTAGCCAACAAATATATTCCTTCAAGCGGATACAGGAAACACGCCAGTTGAAAAACAGCAATTTATATATACTCGTAAAATTCGCACCTTCTATTCCTCACTCATCCCCTTTCTCATTTTTTTATACGTATTGATCAAACCATTTGTAGATGAATCATGGGATGTTACCTGCCTGTCATCACCGAGTTCAGGAAGTATATTTTTTGCGAGCTGCTTACCGAGCTCCACCCCCCACTGGTCAAAGCTGAATATATTCCAGATCACCCCCTGCAGAAAAATCTTGTGTTCATACATTGCGATAAGACTGCCGAGTGTCCGCGGGTTCAGTTTTTTACACAGTATCGAGTTTGTTGGCTTGTTGCCTTTGAATATTTTAAAGGGAGCAAGCTTTTTTATTTCCTCGTCACTCTTACGTGATGCCTTGAGCTCTTCAATAACCTCCTGTCCTGTCTTTCCCTTCATTAATGCCTCTGTCTGAGCAAAAAAGTTGGAAAGCAATATTGCATGGTGTTCACCGATTGGGTTGTGACTTACAGCAGGTGCGATAAAATCACAGGGAATCAGTTTTGTCCCCTGGTGGATGAGCTGATAAAAAGCATGTTGGCCGTTTGTTCCCGGTTCACCCCAGATAACAGGGCCGGTCTGATAGGTGACTCTGTTACCGTTCCTGTCAACATATTTACCGTTGCTCTCCATATTGCCCTGCTGAAAGTAGGCAGGAAACCTGTGCATGTATTGATCATAGGGCAGTATTGCCTCGGTTTGAGCTCCGAAAAAGTTGTTATACCAGATACCTATCAGCGCCAGAATAACCGGGATATTGTTCTCAAGGGGTGTTTCTCTGAAATGCTTATCCATTGCATGTGCACCTTCAAGCAGCTCTCTGAAATGCTCAAAGCCGATGACACAGGCAATGGGGAGCCCTATTGCAGACCAGAGAGAATATCTGCCGCCTACCCAGTCCCAGAACCTGAACATATTCTGAGGATCGATGCCGAACTTTTTAACTCCTTCAAGATTTGTAGATATCGCCACGAAGTGATTTTTCACATACGCTTCATCCTTTGCAGCACTTAAAAACCATTTTCTCGCAGTGTGTGCATTGGTCATTGTTTCCTGGGTCGTAAACGTCTTTGAAGCAATCATAAACAGTGTTGTTTCCGGGGATAGTTTCTTCAGGGTTT
>CAYFYW010000186.1:0-4598 GCA_964347425.1 uncultured Nitrospirales bacterium | reverse complement strand
CGAGAATGACGAAACATCAGTCATTATTATACAGCATTCAGTAAGTTCCAAAGTTTTAATCATTGATTTTTGGGTCATTGGTTATTATTTGGTTATTGGTGCTTGGCACTTGGAATTTGAAATTCTAACATCAAACTGCTGCCTTTTCTGTTTCTTTAAGCCACAGGAGTCTTGAACATCCGATTAAGGTGTGATTAATATTATCAATAAACTCTTTCGGATTAATTTCTAATCCTTCTTTTTTCTTGAATGGGCTGAATTTCGGCTTTGCACTAACCTCAAATGCAATTTTCATTTTGGCAGCGGACTCCTTTACAGGTTTACCCATTACTTTTGAGAGTGCAATGAGGATGTCCTTATGCTGTCTGGCAGAGCCTGCAGGATCAACAACTTTTGTGAGATCTTTAATTTTGCCAAGATAGTTAAGAATTGTTCCTTTTGATTCCAGATATTCTGCAGAGGGAAGAACAATATCTGCTTGTCTTGCAAGTTCGGTTAAATATGACGACTGAACAACCAGGAAATTTACTTCTGGTCTTTTTGAAACCGGCACTTCGCCGACTATATAAAGGACGTCTACCCCGTTAGATACCATATCCCTGTACGTCTTGCCTTCGGTAGTAAGGCCCATCGCAACTACCCCCCGCGCATTAGCCTCAAGAGGTACAGCAACAGTTTTTGCTCCGGTTAGAATCGAGATATTCTTTGAAGCCGTAAAAAGGGCAGGGGCAGTAAAAATTGCCGCAACCTTTGCTTCTGTTATTAAATCGGCTGCTTTTTCCGTATCTTCTGTTGTATTTACACCGGAGATAACTGACTCCAGTTGCTTATCGGCCTTTAAGGGTGTCGCAACAACTTTACCACCCTTCGTAATAAGGGCTTTTGCGATTTGGGCAAGTATAGAAGCCTCATCTCCTTTAATGTTTATCGTTGCTACAGAAGATATTTTTGTTTCATCTGGATTGATTACAATAAGTCTGGCGCCTCGAGAAACCCTTTTTCTAATTGAGGCATCAAGCGCTGGCAGAACCCTTTCCCACTGCGAAGTGTCAGGCCCGACAAGAATGAACAGATCAACTGCATCCATGTCCACGCTGTCTGAATGTTTCATCGAGTCTGCATCAGCATAGAGACTTACTGTTGTGTCAATATTTTTTGTTTTTACAACATCAGAGGCAAATTTTGAAAGGACAAAGGCATCCTGATTGAGAATCCCTCCGGTGCTGACGAAACCTGTATCTTTCCCTGCCTTCTTTAATTTTTCGGCTACTATTTTCAGCGCATCGTTCCATGTAGTCTCTTTGAGCTCATTATCGACCCTCTTCAATGGCGCAGTTAGTCTTGTATCTGATGTCATAGCATCAAACCCGAACCTTCCTATAGCACATATGTATTTGTCGACCGATGCTTCATCTGCTCCTGCGTTTATCCTGACAACCCCGTCATCCATCGTGCTGACGAGAATATCGCATCCGTTCCCACAGGAAAGACATACGGATTTTGTCTTTTTATACTCCCATTCCCTGCCTTTTCTCCATCTGTCTGCCTCAAGGAGTGCATTTACAGGACACGCATCAACACAGCTTCCGCAAAACGTGCAGCCTGATTCCTGCAGGGGTTTATCCATTGCTGTAACAACCTTTGCACCAACACCCCTGCCCATAAAATCAAGGACATTGGTTCCCTGTTCCTTACATACCCTTACACACTTTCCGCAGAGGATGCAGTAGTCAGGATCGCGCTTTATAAAAGGATTTGCCTCATCAACAGGATAGCCGAATTTTTTTCTTGTAAAATTCGATTCCTTTAGCTCAAAGTCATAAGCATACTGCTGAAGGTTGCAAGCCCCTGCCTTTGTACATGTCATGCAGTCAAGGGGATGCATTGAGACGATAAGGTCAATAATAAACTTTCTCATTTCCCTTATCTTCTCGGTGGACGTCGTAACGTTCATACCTTCTTTAACCCTTGATATGCACCCGACAACCGGAGACTTAGCACCCTCCACTTCAACGAGGCACATCCTGCATGCACCAATGCCTCTCATGCCCTTTATGTAGCAGAGGTTAGGTATATGAATTCCGGCTGATTCAGCAGCATCTATAAGATTGGTTCCCTCGGGAACCTTGACCTCCTTACCGTCTATTTTCAGACTGACCTTCTTTGACATCTATAATCCCCCCTAACTTAAGTCATTGAGTAATTAAGTCACTAAGTAATTTAAATAACACAATAACTGAATAACTTAATAACTATTTTTTTAGGCTGTCACAGTTTCCTTTTCTTTTAATTCCTTTTTCGATACAAGTATGATGGCTCCCTCAGGACACACCTTTATACATTCACCGCACTTTGTGCATCTTTTCTGAACAATCTCAAAAGGCTGATAGTTCGAAAGATACGATTTCTTTTTCTCCCCGATTATTGCATTGTCCTTGCATGCATCAAGACATATACCGCACATGGTACATTTCTCCGGAACAATAATATACTCGCTAAGGTCCCTGCATTCTCCTTCGGAACAGCTGCCTGCAAAATGACCTGCGAATTCACCAGTGTTTATCTTTTCAATTACGAATCTTGCTGTGTCCTTGCCTTTTTTGCACATTGATGCCTCAGCCATAATGGAGGCAATCCTTTTTATGCTGTCAAAATCCTCATCCGTCGATGTCCCCTCAACAATTCTCCCCAGCCTTACGGCAGCTTCATAACTGCCGAGAGAGCAGGGGAAGCATCTCCCGCACATCGGCCCTGCGAGGAATTCACCGATAAAAACAAGAGACTGCTGAACAGGGCACCTCTTCTCCTCTGCCCTGGCTCTGACATCTTCCATTTTTACTTCTTTTTTCTTCTCCTCCTGAGTCACTTCGTACTCCTGTTTCTGCTCTTGAGAGTTTTTCTGGGATGCCTTTCTATTTTTACCGCATCTATAGGACATGCCGTATAGCATGCCTTGCACTTGGTGCAGTAATCCTGGTCAATAAAGAACCTGTTCCGGAATTCTTTTACAGCACTGAATGCGCAAGCCTCTTTGCAAAGACCACAGAGAAAACATTCTTCTGTTTCTATCCTGAACAAACCGAGACCGCTGCAGACCTTTGCACGGCAGTATTTATCTCTTATGTGTTCCTCGTATTCTTCTCTGAAATATTTGATTGTTGTCAGCACGGGATTGGGTGCGCTGTTACCAAGACCGCAAAGCGAACCCGAAACAACTTTATCGCCTATTTCTTCAAGCCTCTCGATATCGCCTTCCTGACCTTCACCCGATGTTATCCTTTTAAGTATCTCAAGCATCTGATATGTCCCGATTCTGCACGGAGGACACTTGCCGCAGGATTCGGACTGTGTAAATGAGAGGAAAAAATTTGCAACGTCAACCATGCAGTTATCCTCATCCATTACGACCATACCGCCTGAACCCATCATTGACCCGACTTCCCACAGTGAGTCAAAATCAACAGACAGGTCAAGGTGTTCCGCGGGAATACAGCCTCCTGAAGGACCGCCTGTCTGAACAGCCTTAAATTTTCTATTTCCTATTATTCCGCCTCCAATTTCATATATTACTTCTCTCAATGTAATTCCCATCGGGACCTCAACGAGACCGGTGTTTTAAACCTTCCCTGTAAGGGCGAAGACCTTTGTGCCGGGAGAGTTTTTGGTGCCGATTGAGAGAAAATAATCAGAACCTTTATCGATGATTACAGGAACACAGGCATAGGTTTCTATATTATTGAGGTTACTTGGGTAACCCCAGGGACCGCCTCCCGGCTCTGAAAGTCGGGGAGGCCTTGTTCTCGGGAATCCCCTCTCACCTTCGAGTGAAGCGACAAGTGCCGTGGATTCGCCACATACAAAAGCGCCTGCACCTTCTCTGATATCTACAGTAAAACTAAGGTCAGTACCGAGAATGTTATTGCCGAGCAGTCCGTGTTCTTCAGCCTGTTTTATTGCAATACCTAAATTCTTGACCGCAAGTGGATATTCATGTCGGACATAGATAAAACCATATTTTGCTCCTATGGCATATGCACAGAGCAACATGCCCTCAAGCAGACTATGGGGATCGCCCTCCATAATTGACCTGTCCATAAATGCGCCCGGATCTCCCTCGTCACCATTGGCAATTACAAATTTAACCGTGCCTGGCGCCTTTTTTGTGTGCGCCCATTTTCTGCCTGCAGGGAATCCCGCGCCGCCTCTTCCTCTGAGATTTGCCTTATCTACTTCTTCAAGAACCTGATCCGGACTCATTGAGGACAGCGCCTTTTCAAGTGCAGAATAACCTCCAACTTTTATATAATGGTTAATATTGCAGGGGTCTATTGTCCCGTTATTCCTGAGGGCAATTCTCAGCTGTTTTTTATAGAAGGGCACATCAGACATTAATGGTACAGGTTCACTGAGAAAGTCATCACGATAAAGGCCCTGCCTGTATGGCGTACCTCCTAATATTGTATAGCCCACAATCCAGGGCACATTTTCAGGTCTTGTCCTCTGATAAAAAATATCCCCGGGCTCTACTTTTAATACCGGTCCTTTTTGACATAACCCCTGACAACCTGTCTTGACTATCTCCATCTCAACTCCACGAC
>CAYFYW010000185.1:0-1879 GCA_964347425.1 uncultured Nitrospirales bacterium | reverse complement strand
TGGAAGGTACAGTAAAAAGAGCTGTCAACAACATATTTAAAACCAATCTTGCGATAAAACAGACGGATAAAGTTATTGTCTTGACCGACGATTACAACAAAGAAATACGTAAAATCGGGAAACTCGTCGCAGAAACGGGAAAGAAACATACAGCAAACATCAGACACATAAAATACCGGCCCACCGGGTGCCACGGGGTGGAACCGCCTGAAGAGATATGGGCAGAGGCATTCGGAGATAATGTTTTCAGAAAACTGAAACAGAGGAGACTTTTAAAGCCGCTCCTCTTAAAAAAAATTTCGGAGAAGAAGATAAAGGAAGTGGAAGCCATAGTAAAAGGGCATAAAGGGGAGGCGGTAAATATCGTAATTGCGCTCTCATATTATTCAACATCGCACACGCGTTTCAGAGACATCCTCAACAGAATTTGTAATGCCAGGTACGCAAGCATGCCGCTGTTTGACGGGCCTATGCTCACGGGGGCAATGGGAGTCAACTGGCAGAAAATGCTGATCAGGACAAAGGCCATAGCAAAAAGGGTAGATAAATATGAAAAGATGGAGATAAAGACCCCGAACGGAACGTTTATCTCACTGTCTAAAAAAGGCCGGAAGGCTCATATGGATACGGGAATAATTACAGGACGCGGCGATTTCGGCAATCTGCCGGCCGGTGAAGTGTTTTTTGCTCCGCTTGAAGGCTCCGTTTTCGGCAGGCTTGTGATTGAGTGGGCTCCGACCCGGAAATTAAAAAAGCCGATAACACTTCATATTGAAAAAGGTCTGGTCAAAGCGGTGGAGGGGGAAGAAAAGTATGCGGATTATCTGGAGAAAAAACTCTCCGAGCAAAAAGAAAACCGGAATATCGCCGAGCTCGGTATAGGAACAAATGATAAGGCGACAAGGCCGGATAATATTCTGGAGTCGGAAAAAATTTTGGGCACGGTTCACGTTGCGCTCGGAGATAACAGCTCTTTTGGGGGAAAAGTCAGGACGTCTTTTCACCAGGACTTTGTATTCTTCAGGCCAACGGTAACGCTGATTTCCATGAACGGTGTCAGGAGAGTTTTGCTTAAAGACGGAAAACTGTCAAGAAGCGGTCGATAACACAATTGGATTCTGTCCACGGATTAAAGTATAATATGGCTGGCCGAAGAAAGGATAAAAGGAGCAAACATATGGTTAAGAGAATTGTCCCGGCGGTAATTATTATTATTTGCTGTGTAGTTATGTTAACAGGCTGCCAGACCATGGAAGGTTTTGGAAAAGACCTTAAAAAGCTTGGAGATAGAATCGAAAAATCCGCCGACAAAAAAAATAGATATCTGAACCCTCAGAATGGCGCGGGGTTTTATAAATAAATTTACATAGTTTTATTATTGCCTCTTGGAGGGAATCCTTATCTTGAAAGAGAGGTTGCGGTCAGGCAGGAATAACACCTGAAAAAGGAAAAGAATTTTCAGGGACGGCTTACTAATTACAACATGGCGAATGAAAAATGAATAAAGTTCCTGTGAAAATCGTTTTTAAATTTGATGAGCCGCGCTACATCGGCTCTGTTCAAAGGCTCTATGATGTCCCCGGATATCCCGAACTTATCATCAGCGAGACAACGGCAGGCGGGTCTGTTTTTGATGTGGGCGCTATTTTCAACATCGAAGGGAGCGATATCGGGAGGGCGGGCTTCAGGCATCTTGTGTTTCAGGAGCTGCAGAATCCGGCAGCATGGAGAGATCTTTCAAAAAAGTTTTCCGGGGAAAGCTCCATAATTCAGAAAGACGATTCCGGGCTGGTTGGAAAAGTTCTTTCAGAATTTTGTAAAAACGGGGCGTCCACACATCACCTTGGAATGATTGAACGGGAAAGCGGCACTGTCTTTT
>CAYFYW010000184.1:0-2451 GCA_964347425.1 uncultured Nitrospirales bacterium | reverse complement strand
TGTCGTATACCTCGATGCCGGAGAATCGGCATTTATATATACTTTTTACAACAGATAAGGGCAGACTTATGTTCAGGGCTGTTATGATGATATCTGGCTTTCTTTTGTGTACAATCCTTTGCAAATCATTCCATGAGCCAATGCTTCTTAGTTTTCCTCTTTTGTCTGGCAGTTTCGGGGCACTTTCAGTTAGAAGTCCTAAAACATTGTAATCACGACTTTTCATCGCCTGCAGGATCTCTTCTGTAATTGAATCGGTTCCAACGAACACAACCTTTTGCTTTATGAGTTTTCTTGAGACCAGCAGTACTCTTCTGCATAATATGCGCCAGTAATAGAGTGATAACGCAGACACTGTGAAAAAGACGAAAATATAGATCATTGTGGTTTGGTTAATCCGTACAACTTTTGCCAAGCCGAACAAAAAACAGAACGACAGAAAGGACATGGTCAACATGGAAACAAAAGTTCGGAGTTTTTCGTGTCTTTTGATATCATACATTTCAAATATGTAGCACAGGAAAATATGAACCAATGGGCTGATATACAAGGGATATGGTTTCAAGGGCCTGATGATTTCTCCGAACACCCTGTATTGAGTGATAATTGAGTGAACGTTAATAAGAATTGGAATGGTAATCGCCATTATGGTGACATCTCCGGCAAATAGTATCCATTTCCTTTTGGTATTAGGTGTTTTAAGTAAACGAATCATTGTGATTTATTATACTTAAGAGCGGCTGTTTCTCGAATTAATGTCCCATACTTACGGCAAATATTATCCTTATTAAAATACCTTTGCGCATATTCGTGACCTTTTCGTCCCATGCCTTGGCACTTTTCCGGATCTGACGCAAGCTCTTGTATTTTTTCTGCCAATAAGCCCGGTTCATCTGGCCGGATAACTACCCCGCAATCAGCCGCCTTGATAATTCTAGCCACTTCACTTTTATGATCTGTAATTGCTACTACGGGCCTGGAGCTTCCCATTATGTTATAGAGTTTGGAAGGTAAGGAATATGATGCAAACCCTTGATCGAGTGAAACGATACATATATCAGCCGATGCGAGCAAATAAGGAAACATTTCTGCTGGCTGGAATGGCAGAAATTGAATATTTCTTACATTTTCTGATTTGACTTTTTGTTTTAATTCTTGTCTGAATTCACCTCTGTCTATAAAGATAAATCTAACGTTTGTTTTATCACTTACAAGTTTTGCTGCTTCAAATATTGTTTCTATTCCATAGCGGTAGCTAATACTGCCGGGTAAAAGTACGACAAATTTTGAGTCTAGACTGTTTTCACTGGAGAAGCGATTAATTTTAGATAAAGGAGATATCTCCGGGGTACTTGAAAAATGAGGAATAACCAGCACTTTTTCTGAAGATACGGACTTGTTCCTGAGATTGTCGGCCATGGCAGAGGTAAGGACAGAGATTTTTGCAGCCTTATCGTATACGAACTGTTCAAGTCGTTTGAGGGCGTTAAATATCAAACCTTTTTTCAGTATTTTCAGGTCATACAAAATATCAGGATATATATCCTGAAGGCAGTATACATATTTACATTTTTTTATGCGGCTGATGATATAGGAATTAAGGCCCATAAATAAAGGGGGATGTGACACTGCTAAGATGACATCGGGCCTTTTAATAAAAAAAGCGGCGATAAGTGAGGTAACAATAAAAGATATGAAATTTAAAAATCTTATTCCCAGTCTGAAACGTTTCAAAAAACGTGGTGATAGAACAAATGTCCTAACTACCTTGATGCCTTCCCAGGACTCTTTGATTAGGAATTTTCTCCTATATTCAGACCAGGATTCAACTCGGCCGTTCAGGAAATAGGGAATTGAGGTTAATATGGCAATCTCATGGCCTTGATGGCTGAGATGCCTGAGTACCTCTTTGTAAATCGGTTGTATGGATCCTTGGAAAGGATACCAATTCATAGTGTAAAAAAGTATTCGCATAGATCGTGCATAAAGGCTTAACCGAGATATTAGGAAATTTCAGTTATTTGGTGTTATGATAAAACTACCGATCGCTAAAACACTTTTTTTTGTTCGAAGAAAGCGATCTAATGCATCTTATGGCTTGCACACAATCGCCCCGTTTTCTTTGAAAGAGCATTCTTCCTAAACTCGCCAACTTTGTCAGAGAAACAGTATATCTATTTAATCAGATTAAATTCAGCATGAAAATACTTGCTCATATATTTCTTGGTGTTTTTGAACAATTTTGTCAAGCGCAAAAAATTGTTCTATGTGTTTTCTGCCTTGGTTCACCATTTTCTCCAGTTCTGTCCTTGGTTTGTGGAGCAAATGTAATACAGCATCAACAAGCTTTTCGGGGTTACGCACTTCCACTATAAGACCTGTTTGACCATTCGATATTTGCTCCGAGACTCCACCGACGTTTGTTGCAACCACAGGGACCTTCATTGCCAT
>CAYFYW010000183.1:0-8418 GCA_964347425.1 uncultured Nitrospirales bacterium | reverse complement strand
AATTTCCGTTTACCTCCGTTGTTATGCCCTGACAAATTTTCCCCTCGGCTCTACCATCTGCCAGAAGAGTAAATTCGGAATGGGAGTGGGAATCAATAAATCCCGGAAATACGTAAAGGCCCCCTGCATCTACAATCCTGGTAGCATCAACGCCTGAGAGGTCTCCAATCGCCTCAATCCGGTCTCCTTTTAAACCAACATCTCCCGGTCTGGGTGACAAATCTTTTTTTGCCCCATCAACAATAAATCCTCCTTTAATTATAAAATCAAGATCCAAGGCCATCCTCCTTTTGCAAGTCCTGAGCCCTTTGCATACCTCTTTCAAATAGGGGTGTAAGATAAATAACCCTGCCTGCCCGAAACAAGACATTGCCGGGTAATGTAAATGCCAAAAAATAGAACTATCAGAAGTATATTCTGAGTTAAACGTGATAACGGAATCCCGAATGTAAAGATGAAAATTAAAACCAAAATCACGAAATCAACCTTTAAGAAATCTGATAAAAAGACCGCAATAATGAGTAAAATGTAGAGAAGTATCTCCGCCAGGGGGCTAAATGTTACCACTGGTTATTCTTACAAGCCTTGATGGGGAAATATAGGTGTGAATTCCACTAGCAATAGCCTCGGCAATTTTTTCCTGATATTTAACGGTGGAAAGTCTTCTTTCCTCTATACGGTTGCTTATAAAAGATGTTTCAACAAGTATAGATGGCATCTCGGCTCCCACAAGCACGTAAAATAGTGCCCAATTAACTCCGAGATCCATAATACCTTTGTAATCACGCGCCAACGTCTCAATCAATGATTTCTGTACATTGCCTGCAAGTCTCATTGACTCCTGCTTTTTATTTTCCCTTACCAAATCCGTGAGCCAGTCAATCTCGCCTTTCAGCTCTTGCATCTTTCTGACGGATATGGCATTCTCCCGGGCAGCAACCTTCATCGATTCCCTATTGGTTGTCCAGTTAAGGAAGTATGTCTCAATGCCCCTTACTGCTCTCCCGCGACTGGAGTTAACGTGTATGGAGACAAAAAGATCAGCATTTTTAGAATTTGCGATCGCTGTCCTTTCTTCAAGGGGAATAAAGACATCTCTGTTTCGCGTATAGACAACTTCCATGCCATATTTCCTGTGAAGTATCTTTCCCAACTTTTTTGCAATTACCAGGACAACGTCTTTTTCTAAAAGTCCACCAGGACCAATTGCCCCCGGGTCTTTACCACCATGCCCGGGATCAATAACAACTCTCTTAATTCCGGTAAATCCTTTTTTTTGCCCTTTTTCAAAAACATGTTTAGACCTTTTCTTACCAAATACATCTATAACAAGCCTGTATGGATCCTTCAGAATAAATACATTGAAATTATCAAACTCTTGAAGATCAAGAACTACCCTAACAGTGTCTTTATTAAACTGACCAATTCTAACATTTTTTAAGATTCCATCTTTGACAGGCAGGGAGGTCTTTACTTTCTTAGACAGGATACTGTTTCTTAAATCAAAATAGAGACGGTCTGGATCTGAAAGGCTCTTACGAGTAAATTCCAGAGGACCGGCTACATCAACGACAACCCTTGTATACCTTGCACTCGACCAGAAGCGAACGCCCTCAATGTCGACCTCTTTTGATGCCTCACCATAGCCCCAGATAAGGGCCAAAAGCACAGGCACAAATAAAGCCTTTTTCATATACTATATTTTTTATATTAGAATGTAGAAAAAGTCAATACTTAAGGCAGGGTTTTAAAAGAAATGTCTAAAAAATGTTATCCAACTGTCCTGTAAACCTAGATTTTATCTTATCAATATTGAGATCAAAAAAGCCGTACTATAATCCCTCCTCATCCCAGAGAATTATAATTGCGGTTTTCATATTAATCTCTCATCTTACATTACAGGTCATTATTCGAAATAAATACTTGCCGAATTAATAGCCGCCCGAACTTTATCTCACCCTATTCGCCACAAATCTACATATAGTAGTATCATGAATAATTACTTATTCACGTCAATAAAACGCAAATATTCAAATCGTTTTGTATAAAATGCTAAAGCCCGAACTTCCTCTTTAAGTTGTAAACAGACGGCCGGCTTATTCCTAAGACTTTCGCGGTTTTTGAAATATTGTTGTTGCAGAGGCTGAGGGCCTCTTTTAGTTTCTGCCTCTCGATAGTGTGCCTCACATCCCGAAGTGATAATATAGATTCCATATCTACTGTCGGGATGAATATATCAAGGTCTTCTTCAGTAACAGACGAATCAGAAGACATTACAACACCCCTTCTTACTTTGTTTATCATTTCTCTTACATTGCCAGGCCACTCATATGTTCTTATTGAATCAATCGCTTTTCTTGTAAAAGTCTTGCTGACATTCATTTCTCTGGAAAATTTGTTAAGGAAATACCGTGCAAGAATCATCTTGTCATCGCCCCTTTCTCTCAAGGGGGAAAGGTCTATACTAAAAGCATCCAATCTATAAAACAGTTCTTTACTGAATTTTTCTTCTGAAACAAGAGATTTAAGTTTCTTTGTTGAAGAAGCTATAAGCCTCACATCTACTTTGTTACCACCTTTAGCACCGATTCTCTCAACAATTTTATCTTCAAGGAATCTCAAAAGCTTAGATTGTAAATTAGGTGGAAGTTCCCCTATCTCCTGGAAGAAAATTGTCCCTCCGTCAGCAAACTCTAACTTTCCGATTTTACCGTTAGTTGCTTCTCTAAATGCTCCCTTTTCAAAACCAAAGAGCTCCATCTCCAGAATATCTTCAGGGATTGCCGAACAGTTTACCGGAACAAAAGGGCCCTCCTTCCTCGGGCTTCTTTCGTAAATAGCCCTGGCCGTCAAATGTTTACCCGTGCCGTTTTCTCCAGATATAATTACAGGAAGATCCGTTGGCGCAACTCTCCTTATCATTGAGAAGACGTCCAGCATAGCTTTACTCGACCCTACAAATTCCTCATTAATCTCCATGCTCTTACCAATTCCTAAAATCTCCACATCTATAAAATTAAGGATTCTATAAATATCCTCGAGGTTAAATACCTTACTCTTTGAACTGAGCCTGCTAACGAATGATTCTTTTTCGTGTTGTACCAAATAATCCGGGGAATAAAAATCCAGACTCCACCCGCACTTTTCACAATTTCTCATCCTTCTCCCAATTTCTTTACCACAGTAAGGACACGTGGCTGTCTCAGCCATATTATCCTTTATATAATCCCAGAGATTTATCTTGGTGTCCCTGTTGACATTGTGAAATTTCACAATTATTCCTTTCTTGTCTTTGCGTATAACTTCTCCGAGCATTTCAAACTCACCATGTTTCGGCAGGTCATATCTGAGGTTCACTAATTTATTTTTGGGAGCAGCGTATTTATAGTCTATATGTGCCCCGTTAAGACTGAGTACTGAAAATGTTCCGCTTTTCTCTGCTCCCTGACCGCCGTTGCCATGAACAACATTTACAGGAAGGTCGACCTTACTTCTAACGTCTAATCTTGACATAATTCCCCCCTCTATATATGTTTATATATATTTGCGGAATTTTTATATTTATGTATGGAATACCATAAATTTTTCATTTTGTCAAGGATTTTTACAGAGACGCAATATCCGTGCCTTTGAAAAAAATAATTTAACTCAAATTTCAAAATAGTTCTGTTCATAACAGCTTTATTAAAAAGTTCTTCAAACTGGCTATATTCAGATGGCTCCGATCAGAGACCGAGAGCCCTGAAAGATAAACAATAAAAAATCAAAATAGAAAATTACAACAGAGTCGTCAGTTATTAGCTGTTAGTCCCTACTCTGCAAGTTGTGGACAGATCGTAGAGTAGAAACAAAAAAACATTGGTTTTTAATTCGTTTTTGAGCTGCTCAATTTTTTCTGCGAAAAAACTAAATATTTATATATCGACAAACAGCACTTGCAATATAATAGTTTATAAGCCAAAAAAAATAAAGGGTTTTCTGTCGGGATTTATGGATGGGAAGTGGTTGCCAAAAAAATTTTTTTTATTATGAAACTGAAGGCTTGAGAATTAAGTTTTATGTTATCTTTAAAACATTGCAGAAAAAAGAAGTCAGTGTCCTCCATGAATAAGTACGGGCAGACACTTTACGCATACATAAACATCTTCTCCCTTATAATGACAGTGAAATAATACTCTCTCTTCATTTGTGATACCGCAGTTCAAGCACTTATATTCCACTTTCAGCCTCCTTAAGTTGTTTAATCTCTTCCACTATCTCTTCCGGATTAGTATTATGCATCGTAGCACCAAAAGCAATTGACTCCATATTAATACCAGGACATGTAAAACAGCCTGTGCCGAAATATTTCTGAATAATCTTTTCTGCACCGGGCACCGCGCGGATGACATCTCCTATTACTGAATCCCTGGTGATCTCAATTTCCGTCTTCATTGATTTCTCCTTTTCCCCTGTCATCTTTTATATTTGTAACCTTGAATTTTAGTTTATAAAAATATAAAAGAAGCGTCTATGATATGAATCATAATGATTTTGAAATAAGGTAACTACTCAGGTTCACAGTTCAAGGGTTCATAGTTCAAGGTTAGTAAGCGATGAAGATTGAACGATTTGAAGATATTGAGGCATGGCAACCGATACTCGAATTGATTTACCAACTATCTTAATAACATAAGATCCCCCTTCTTTGTTTTCACAAAGAAAACAGGGGGACAAGGCGACAAACCGTGAACCGTGAACCTAATAACCTGAGTAGTTACGAAATAAGTTGTAAGTTATAAGTTGTCCATTAATCAGGCGGGTCGTATTGTCCTGAGGATATTTACAGCAAAAAGGACTACTGCTATCAGTGAGAAAGAGGCTGATAGGATAAGAAGGGGACTGAACAAAGACAAAAGAACATCTCTCAGTATAAAGGACCAGCTTGTTGCCATACCGACGAGGCCCACATTGGCAAGCCAAAACTGAATTCTCATGAAGATAGGGCTGTAAACTGTCCTCCCGCTGAATCTGGGCAGAATATGATATCCGACTCCGTAAACCATCATTGACATAAAGCCAAGAAGATTTAAATGCACATGCACGGATAAATAATAGCCTGCCTCCTCAGGCCACAAGATCATTGACATACCAAATAAAGCCCCCAGAACAAAGTATACAACGCTCAACCTCAGATACCAGACTATTATTCGCTCCACAGACTTTTACCCTTATTATCTCTTCGTACAGAAAATGTTACGGTTATGGTAACGATGCCCCTATTCTTGCACGTAACAGGTAGAGAGCAGAGTTGCTCGGACTGCATAACCGCTTGACGTTTCCTTTGACACCGCTATTCCTGTACCGACTCGACTCCTGTTACCCCCGGGACTTCATGTTTAATTGTGGATTCAATCGCATTCTTAAGGGTCATTGTGGACATCGGGCATCCCGAACACGCACCTACTAATTTCACTTTTACGACACCGTCGTCCTGAACATCAATAAGCTGTACATCGCCTCCGTCTCTCTGAAGAAGCGGTCTTATCCTCTCTAAAACTTCGGTAACCTTTTCCTTCATCTGACCTCCATTTAATAAATTTTTCATCTTTATATAATAATAACTTTAACATAGTTTAGTCTATGATTTTAATCATAAACAAATACGTATGGACACTACTGTCCAAAACAATCATTACTCTTTCTATTTTTTATTTGACAAACTCCCCGACTTCTTTTTAATATGTATTCCGAATCAGTGCTGTCCAAAATAATGTAAAAAGAAGGCGGGCTTGCCCGCCAAATCGGTAAAGGCGGGATGGTGAAGAAACACAATAACGGCACCTTTAGAATGAACAGTGAGCGCATAGCGAGCGAATGTAAGAAACAAGCCAATCCTTACATTCGTATTTACGATAGTGAATACAAAAAAGGGACATTTCAAATACCTGAAAACGCCAAAACAGAATTGTTTCAAAAAACGTATGTTCATCAAAATGAAGGTTGTCATATGGTCAATCATGCCGACCTGTCCCGCTGTAGTGTGCGGGGTTTATTGTGTTTATGAGGCATTCTGCCTTAATAATATTACTGTTTTGGACAGATATGATTCCGAAGAAATAATTTTAAAGGCTGAATCTTATACCCCCAAATCCAGAATAAACTTTGTATTTACAGGATCTGATAATAAAGCTCCACGAGTTCTGGTCTGCTCACGGCTGTGTAATCCATCAGCCATATGACATTGAGGTTGGTGCTGGAACCTTCAATCCGGCCACATTCTTCAAAGTTCTCGGGCCTGAACCGTGGCGGGCTGCATATGTAGAACCTTCAAGACGTCCCACCGACGGCAGGTATGGAGAAAATCCAAACAGACTCCAGTATTATTATCAATACCAGGTAATCATAAAACCATCTCCTTCTGATGCCCAGGATATCTACCTTAAAAGCCTTGCCTATATAGATATCGACTTACTTAAGCACGATGTAAGATTTGTTGAAGACGACTGGGAATCGCCAACTCTGGGTGCATGGGGGCTCGGCTGGGAAGTCTGGCTCGACGGCATGGAAATAACACAGTTTACATATTTTCAACAGGTGGGAGGTATTGAATTAAAACCCGTCCCGGTCGAATTGACATACGGGCTTGAGCGAATTGCGATGTATCTCCAGGAAGTAGACAACGTTTTTGCCCTTCACTGGACAAAAGATATAATCTACGGTGATATCCACCATGAAACAGAAAAAGAATTTTCAACATATAATTTTGACGAAGCAGATATCGAAATGCACTTTAAACTCTTTGAATTATACGAAAAAGAATCCCTTCGCCTCCTAAAGCAGAAACTCGTTCTGCCTGCTTACGACTTCTGTTTGAAATGTTCACATACATTTAACATGCTTGACGCCCGTGGCACTTTAAGTGTCACCGAAAGAGCATCATACATTACGAAGGTGAGAAACCTGGCAAAACAGTGTGCCGAAGGCTACCTGTTACTGCGAAAATCCATGGGATTCCCATTATTGAAACAACACGGATGACCACAGATAAAAAAATCCTCTCTACTCTCTACTTTGTTTATAATCTGCAATCGACTGTGTTAGAGTAATTTGAAATGAAGACTTTACTCTTGGAAATAGGCACAGAGGAAATACCGGCAAGATTTATTCCAGAAGGAATAAAATCGTTCAAAGAAAACCTTGTTAAACTTCTCAATGATGAATGCATTGATTTTGGGGACGTCCATGAATATGCTACACCGAGAAGACTTGCATTACTCGTTGAAAATGTTTCGGAACTGCAAAAAAAGAGAAAAACAGAGGTCCTCGGACCGCCTAAAAAAATTGCCTTCGACGAAAAAGGCAATCCCACGGCGGCCGCTATTGGTTTTGCCAGGACGCAGAATACAGATATAAAAAAACTCACAATAGCTCAAACAGATCGCGGTGAGTACGTGTCAGCAACGATTGAAGAGCCTGCCAGAGAAACAAAAGATGTTCTGGTCGAACGCCTGCCTAAAATGATAGCTTCACTTCACTTTCCAAAATCAATGCGCTGGGGCAGCGGCACTGTAAGATTTGTGAGACCGATACAATGGATAACTGCCATTATTGGTGGCAGCCCGATCGCCTTTGAGGTCGACGGAATACAAAGCGGTGATATGTCGCGCGGCCACCGTTTTATGTCACAGGGACTTTTTAAGATAAAAGATCCTTCAGCGTACTTAAATATGTTATCAAACAACTGCGTTATAGCTAATCAAACTACGAGGAAGGAAATAATTTTACAGGAAATAAAAAAAATAGAATCTGCTGAAGATTTCATAGTTCAAAAAGATAAAGAACTTTTAGATGAGGTCACATTCCTTGTTGAATACCCGACAGTGATTTTGGGGAATTTTGACGCCGAATACCTTTCACTCCCGAGAGAACTCCTGATAACGGTAATGAAAACTCATCAGAAATATTTTTCAGTTGAGGATAAAAATGGAAACCTCCTGCCCTGTTTTGTTCTCATCAGCAATACGAGTGCCGAAAACAGCAAGACCGTAAAACGGGGTGCAGAACGGGTACTCAGGGCCAGGCTTGAAGACGCAAAGTTTTATCTTGAAGAGGACCAGAAAAAACCCCTGTGGGATTATGTCGAAAAATTAAAAGACGTAACATTTCAGGAAAAGCTGGGCAGTGTTTATGAAAAGGCTGAACGCATTGCATTTATCTGTTCTTTTCTCGCGGACATACTCAACCTGCCGGCCAAGGAACAAATCCTGAGAACAGCCATGCTTTCCAAGGCTGACCTTGTAACAGGGATAGTAAGGGAGTTTCCTGAATTACAGGGCTATATAGGGATGATTTATGCCAAAAATTCAAACGAGGAAAGTCAGATAGCAACGGCCATCTATGAACACTACATGCCAAAATTCTCAGGCGATACACTGC
>CAYFYW010000182.1:0-1735 GCA_964347425.1 uncultured Nitrospirales bacterium | reverse complement strand
TGATTTACTTGAACGAAACGGACGCGGGCTTAATCTGACATTTGAGGTGAGAGACGGAATATTAAAGCATTCAAAAGGAAAAGGCAGGATACTGTCTGCTCGAAGTAAAAGCGAGACATTGGAAGGCCTGGTAGTGAGGATATCTGATATCATTGCGTATGTCAATCATGACCTCGATGACGCCATCAGGGCGGGTGTTCTTAAACGATCTGATATTCCGTCTGAGTGTTTCAGGATTGGAGAGACGCAGTCAAAAAGGATCGACGCAATGGTTAAGGACGTAATATATTGTTCCGGTTCCACAGGACTTAAGGATATCAGGATGAGCGATGGTATGATGAATATTACCTGCGCACTGCGGGATGTTCTCTACGAGAGCGTATATGAAGGGGACACGTCGAAAAGAGAATTCAGAAAAGCGAGGAAGATTCTCCTTGACCTGTACGATTATTATATGGATCATACAGACGAGGTATTCAAGGAATTTCCTTCAGAAATGGCCGATAAGAAAAACAGAATGGTATGCGATTTTATAGCGGGCATGACCGACAGGTTTGCAATAATGATGTATGAGCGGTATTTTTTGCCCCAGCCGTGGTTTATTTTTTAAAAGATCTTGTTGTACGGGAAGTATTGGCTCTATATGATTTCTTAAACTTTGTGTTGGACTTGATGCATTTGGAGGTTTATATATTGTTTTATAAATCCTTATAAAACAAGAATTCTTGTGGTATTGAATCAGGGACTCATTGAAAATGTCTTTTGTCTGTAAAAGATTTTGTTTTTTTTTGATAATTTGTCTTGACAATGGATGTATGTCCTCTTATAATTTAAAAAAAATGATTGGAGGTTTTTTATGACAAAAGCGGACTTAGCTGACAGGCTTTATGAAAAAGTAGGACTTCCCAAAAAAGAAGCGACCTCAATTGTGGAGACACTTTTTGATTCAATGAAAAATATCCTCTCCGAAGGGGAATCAATAAAGATAACCGGATTCGGAACGTTCCTGGTAAGAAAAAAGGGTGAACGAAGAGGCAGGAATCCAAAGACAGGCTCGGAACTCCAGATAGAACAGAGGATAGTCGTTACTTTCAAGCCGAGCCTGCAGTTTAAGGCCCTTGTTGAAAAAGGATGATTTTTTATGGAGTCTTCCCCTCGACAAAAAGCAAACCTGCACAAGCTTTTTTATAAGATCGGAGAAATCAGCGATATTACGGATATCGAGTCACATGTGTTAAGATACTGGGAATCAGAGTTTCCTTTCCTTAAACCAAGAAAAAACAAAACGGGGCAGAGAGTTTATACAAGGAAAGACCTGGATCTCGTACTTCAGATAAAAAATCTTCTGTATAAGGAAAAGTATACGATTGCAGGTGTCAGAAATAAATTTAAGGGAAACGTAACAGGGAAAAACACTGTTTCCATTGAGACTATCCAGGGCGTCAGGAAGAGACTGAAAGAGATTCTGAACACCCTTAAATAATCAATATTAAATTTAATCCCCTTTTGGTATCCTGTGTTGTTGAATTGCTGTTTGAATTGTTAGTAACGGGGCGTAGCGCAGCCTGGTTAGCGCACTCGCTTGGGGTGCGAGAGGTCGGCCGTTCAAATCGGCTCGCCCCGACCAAATTCTCAGAGGTGATTTAATGAAGAAAATAATGATTTGCCTGTTTTATCTGTTAATTGCGAGTGCGCTGTTGTTTGCGACGGGCTGCAAAAAGACCGAAATTCAAGA
>CAYFYW010000181.1:0-5653 GCA_964347425.1 uncultured Nitrospirales bacterium | reverse complement strand
CCTCAACCGTTCCCTCAGAGACACCGCCCAGATTCCGTCTTTTCCTCTGAGAAAAGGGCCCTTGTAAAGAGCGATAGACTTTTCAACCAGCGGGATGACATCTCTCAAAGCCTCTTCGGACAGAGCGGACTTCCACTGAGAATCTATCTGACCGATAATACGCTCAAAGACCCATACATCCACCCAGCAGTATCCAGGGTCAAGTGTGAGCCTGCCCTCCTGCAGTCTTATGATATTTTCGTTTCCAAGGAATTTGCGGAGGCGGTGAAGGGTCATGGCAAAGGAGCTGTGTGCCATGTCGCCGTCATCCTCGGGCCACAGGGTGTCTGCAATCTGCTCTTCGCTCACACCCCTGCCTCCAAAGGCGATCAGTGTCTTGAGCATCTCAAGGGGCTTCTTCTGTGCCTTGCCTGATGAACGGGCGGGTTTCCCGTCCCGTTCGATACCGAACCGCCCAAGGGTGAAGATCTTTACCGGCCACGGCCATTCCTCTATTTCAAGTGGAGGTGGGGCCGGAGACAGATTATACTTCCTTATGAGATTTTTCACAAATTCTTGCTCAATTCCGGCCTCAAGGGCCTTTGCGCAGAGCTTTGCCATGACAGGCGTTCTCCACAAGAATGAGCATAAGAAATTCTGTCTCTTTCCGACAGCCATTCCTTTTCTGAGAGACGACAGACCCGTTATCTCTTTACACTGATCAAGGAGAATTTGCGCCTCTGTAAGGTAGGTAACAAATTGATACGGTTTGCTATTGACTCTGCGTTCTATATCACGCGCGGCTTTAAGGCGTTCTCCAGCAATTGTATCCTCTCCCAGTTCGTGCCTAATCTGTGCGTCCGTTATGCTGCAACAGAAATCTACAAAATAAGAACCTACACCTTTAACCATTTCTGAATTTAAGTCATTGTATGCAGATGCATTCCGTACATCGCCCCTGGACAATGCATCGAGGGTCTTCATCATATAGAAGAAGGACTTATCCCATGTCCTGACCCTTGCAAAGGATTCCTCCATTTTCTGAAGATACCTGCCGGCTTCATCAAAGTTGCCTGCATTAAGCGCACTCACTACACCATGTCCCCAAAAGGTATAGTCCATGATGTGCACACCGGAATCGCTGGCCAGTTCAAGGGCCTCTTGTACAATCTCCAGACACTTCTGAAACTCTCCTGATGCGGCGAAGAGCAAAACCTCTGTTAATTTCGCTTTGAGTGATGTAAGCGGAGTAGCATTTCCAGATTTGACTATCTCTCGCGTTGAATCAATTATGGGATGTACACTCAAATCGCCTGAGATATTTATTTTATAATATGCAAAGTGTAAGAGGGTCTGGGCTTTGATATCCATGTCCTGCGTCTTTTCAGCAAGAGCAATAGACCGTTCCATCCATTTGCTGCATTCGGGATGATACGGCTGTCTCATTGCTAATGCCGAGAACATACTGGTTGTGACACGGGTCTCTATCTCCCCTGGCGGAAGAACAGGATATTCTTTCAACAGTTCATCGAGTGTGGATATCCAGTGATCAAGGCTTCTTAATTCTTCAAACTGAAAAATGATGGCTTCAACAATACTTGACCAGGAAAGAAAAACGCCCGCTATGTCTCTGTTCGTCCTGAATTGGTGAAATGACCGCTCAAAAAGCTGTCTGCTATCAACAGGATTGAAGGGAAACCGGCAGGCACCCAGCCAGAAAAGGAGCCATGGCGTATTCTCAAGCACATCTCCAGGGAATTTGCCCAGCCATCCCTCCAGAGTGCGGTTCCTCCCCTGTGCCAGCATGGAAGGGGCGTGTTTAAAGATCAGTTTGGTGATTTCCTCCAGATCGCCGGTGTCGACAAGCAGTTCAATCGCCTCATCTGTCTGACCAGCCTCTTCCAGAATGGCTGCCGCTTTCCGCTTCAGAAGGATGATGTCCTTCTCTGAATACGTCTCCCTGCACCTGCTTACGAGAAACTCCCGGAACATCCGATGGTACTCGTATGCAGGATTCTGCCCCACATGTTTCACGGTAAAGAAGTTGTCTTTGTTCATCTCCGAAAGCACCTTGCCGGCACTTGCTAGGCCCGTGATCTCTTCAGCCATGGCGACTGTCATCTTTGGCAGAAATGCTGTCTTGAGAAGAAGATCCTGTGTTTCCCGGTCAGTCTTCCTGAATACCTCACCCGCAAAATAGTCAAAAACTATTTGAGGCGTACTGCTTCTCTGCAATTGATTGTCAAGCTTACCGGGCGCTTCCTGCCCCAGAAGTAATACAAGTCCTGCTGCCCAGCCGTCCACTCTCTCGTGAATGTTCAGGATCGTCTCTTCACTGTGCTTCCCTTTGCCAAGCAGGCGGCCTATTGCAACCGATTCCCCGGCAGTCAGTTTCAATTCCTCAGCGGCAATAACACCCATGGCATTATTGGCGTGCATCCTGGATAGTGCCCGAGGGATATCTTTCCTGCTGATTATGATGACGTTTATACCATCGGGTATTCTTGATATACCCGTCCGAATCACTTCGTGAAAAACCGAGTCTTCCGGCACATCCTGGTAGTTGTCCATCACTAAAACGGACGGTGTTTTTAAACGCGCAAAAAGGTTCTCAAAATACCTGAGCGTAAATACCGGGATACCCAGCATGTATTCGGGTGTAAGCAGGGGTAAGGGTTTCCGCTTTCGGGGCGCTGCTTTTTTCACGGCTAATCCCATGTAATAGAAAAATGATGAAATGTCAGCATCTCCTTCATCTATCTGAAACAATAGACAAGGGAGTTGCCGTTCTTCAACATAGCTGCTGATTAATGTGGTCTTTCCGGAGCCCGGCGGACCCGAGACCCAGATGACGGGTCTTTTTCGCTTCTGCTCGAGAAGGTAAAACAGGCGTTTCCTGCGTGTAATCTTTGTGAGAGCTGGTCTCGTTAGTTTTGCTACCGATGCCATCTTTCCTTCCGCTCCTTATGGAGTGTCTAGCGTTTTCTGAAATTAGTTATGTAATGTTTGTGACTGGAACTTTGTTTTAAAGGAAACCATGCTGAAACTACCTAAATAATCGACATTATTATGGTATTTTTTTTCTAAACAAGTTAAAGAAATGTTTTGACTAGTCACCCCGAACCTGTCTGTCCGATTGGCATGCTCGTTTCGGGGTCTCAGATCCTGAACTTGATTCAGGATTGTCTTTATGAGATGCTGAAATAAATTCAGCATGACATGTAAGCGGACATAATGAAATAATTAATCATAACAATCAAAACAATCAAATAAGCTGAAAAAGCAGTGGTTTTAGCTTTGTCGGAAGATAATTATCGTGGGCTTGTTATTATAATTCGATATTGAAAAGAATATACCACCACACGTCGTAGAATTATACCATTATGTAAACTTATTATCCAATTAAAAATTCTTATATATACCATAAGAATCCCTTATATGCGTGATGGCGCAAATAGCAGAATTGTAATCCGTTGATCAGGTCTTACAATGCAACAAAATTAACAATGAAATGCATCTTATAGGTCAGCCCCTAAGGGCTGACCTACTTTTTTACTGCTACGAGATGAAGCCCCACCGGCAATCCTGCCTGCCGGCAGACAGGCCCGTGGTACCACTTAGCGAGTCGGTTCGACAAGCTTAGTGGTTCGACATCCGCCGGAGCTATGACATGAGATCCTTTTATCAATTTTTTACTCTCACACATTCACCCACGGCCTTGGCCGTAGTACTCTGCGTAGGCGGATAGATATGCACGTTTGCAAGCCTTACCCCCATCATGATCGTCAAACGCTATTCATAATGTGTCCACATACGAATTATTTTTACAGTTTTGTATTTCTTAAGGATTTGGTAAACAATCCTGTGCTGGATGTTTATTCTGCGAGAATAAGCCCCTTCCAGATCGCCTACTAATCTTTCAAATGGTGGCGGAGTCTGAAATGGATTATTGTGCAGGATTTCAAGCACAGATTCAGCTTTTTTACGCAAACCAGTGGCAGAAAGTTTTTTGGCATCCTTTAGAGCTTGTTTTGTATAAACGAGCTTCCAGTTTACCACGCCAGTTTTTTAATGCATTTATTGAGAGGAGTTTTCAGCCCTTTTCTGATAGATTCCCTCAACCCTGGGAGTGAAAGGAGATACAAGGTCTCCTGGATAGCACGCCAGTCATCCTCTGATATGAGGACGGCATTATGCCGTTTACCCGTAATTTCTATAGGTTCGTGGGATTCGGCAGCTTTGTCCAGTAATTTATATAACTTGGCTCTTGCCTCACTTGCTGTGAGCGTCGGCATCCTGAATCACCTCCTTCTCATATCGTACCATATCACGTACGTTATATCAAGGTATAATTCTTGCGGAAGGATTGGGGGTCAGATCATGGGTCAGGCTTGCATGTATGCATTTACGCTGCAGGCTGAGAAAGCGTCTCGTGGTACTCGCTCAATCTCCAACGACTTGTTATAAACGATAAATTTCTTTTCTATGCCCCACCTTTATGATATGAACCGTCAAATCATCATCTTGAATGGAATAAATAATTCTGTAATCACCTTGGCGAATTCTATATTGTTCTCTGTGTGATAATTTTTGAGAGCCTTGCGGTCTCGGGTCTGAAGACAAGGATTTTATTTTTTTTATTACTTTCTGTAATTCTTTTTTGGGAATATTATCCAATTCCCTTATAGCAGACTTTTTGACCGATATCTCATATTTTGCCATTTCTTTTCAGCTTCTTAAGAACATCTTCAAATGCCATTAGCGGTTCATCCTTGCGCTCTTCAAATGCTGCAAGATCAATGGAATCTTCTGCCAGGGAATATTTAATTGCATCATTAACCAGCTCTGATATGGAATGTTCTGTCTCAGCAGCTTTAATACGCAATGCCTTATGCAGTTCAGAATCAAGATAAATTGTTGCTCTTTTTGTTTTAGTGCCCATATCTAACCTCCTACTATAACATCATAACGTTATGACGTCATAATGTCAATAGTAGGTCTTAATTGATGGTTTATAATGCGGAACCTGGCCTGCCATAAGAAAGGTGCGTCAGGGGTTGCACATAGCAGAATTGAAGTCGGGGGGATGAGCCGGGGAACAAGCACCATTTATTTTTAAATTAAGGTTTTCTTAACATATCATGTGCGCCAATCTTTCTAAGTATACAAATATCGTCTTCAATCTGAAAAGTAAAACAGTAAGACTCTGTTATTCTACCTTCCCAGATATTTCTGGGATCATTCATCTTTTTAATGTTTAAAGGTGGGTGACGTGGATTAGACAATAAAAGCCCCAACCGTTTATCAGTTGTTTTTCTTATGTGGTGTGGCAGCTTTCCATATTCGCGAATAAAATTTCCTGTGAAGCTGATCTTCATACTTTAGCTTTTTTTAGAGCGCGTAAACCGTCTTTGATGTTTTTAAAAGGGCCGACCACATCACCACTCTCTATATCTTTATCTGCCTGCACCTCGCCTTCCTGCCACTCTTTAGTATAAAAATACTCCTGGTCCGGATGAACCAGCTTAACCGGTTTGATAACAATCTCATTATTTTGATCCTCAATTTCCAAAAAGTCACCAACGGTCAGATTAAGCTTTTTACGCAGTTTTTGCGGGATAGTTATCTGATAGTTATTCTTGACTTTAACTAAAGCCATTTTTTCCTCCTGATT
>CAYFYW010000180.1:0-2537 GCA_964347425.1 uncultured Nitrospirales bacterium | reverse complement strand
GAGAAGCGGTGTTCGACGCCCTGAAACATCAGTACCTGTTCAAGCGAGTTTTCTGCCCTCTGTATCATTGGGAAGGTAATCATCGTGACAAATGCCACCCCTCCAATCCATATAACAATGGAAAGCACGTGAATGATTAATGAAACTATGTAAAGCATATAGTTTCCTCCTGAAATGGGGTTTTCTATAATGAGCTTGTCGAACCTGCCTGCAGGGCAGGCAGGTTACATCCTTTCCGGTGCGCTGATTCCTAAAATTGCTAAACCTTCTTCGAGAACGATCTGCACGGCCTTGCAGAGACAGAGTCTTGCAGTAGTATGTGTCTTATCGTCAGAGATAACCCTGTGTCTGTTGTAGTATGAGTGAAACATCCCTGCCAACTCCTGCAGGTAGTAGGTGATGCGATGAGGTTCAAACGAAAAAACTGCTCCTTCAAAGACCATTGGATATTGAAGAAGTTTTTTAATTATAAAAACCTCTTCATTCTCTTTCAGGGAAGAGAGGTCGACGTCCTGAACATTTTCTTTTTCTATTTTTCTGTGTTCAGTATGTAAAATTCCTCTTCCTATTGCCTGCCATGTACCAGTACGGTTCATGGCCTGTCTGAATATGCTTGAAATCCTTGCAGAGGCATACTGGACATAGAAAACAGGGTTTTCTGCTGACTGCTCTTTCGCAACGTCTATGTCAAATTCAAGGTGGCTGTCTGCTCGCCTTGTGAGGAAAATGAATTTTGCGGTATCTGTGCCGACTTCATCAATAACCTCGCGCAGTGTTATGAATTCTCCTTCCCTCTTTGACATCTGCACAGGTTTTCCATGCCTGAGCAGAGATACCATCTGCACAAGTATAACCCTGAATTTTTTCTCTGGCAGATCAAATGCCTCAAGCACTGACTTAATCCTCGGCACGTAACCATGGTGGTCGGCACCCCATATGTCAATAATGGTGTCAAAACCTCTGTCGATCTTGTCTTTATGGTATGCGATGTCAGAGGCAAAATATGTATATTCTCCATCTTTTTTTTTCACGACCCTGTCTTTGTCATCACCAAATCTGGTTGAACGAAACCATTCGGCCCCGTCTTTTTCATAGAGGAAATCCTTTTCACGCAGGGCAGTTAAAGAGGTCTCTACTTTATCTTTTTCATAGAGCTCTTTCTCGCTCTGCCATTTGTCAAAAATAATACCAAAGTCTTTCAGGTCATTTGCGATATCCGCAAGCATCCTTTTGAAGGCGTACCTGGTAAAAAACTCTCCACATTCTTCAAACGGCCTGTTGAGATATTGACTGCCTGCTCCTTTGATTATTTCTCCTGAAATTGATTCAATGTAACTCCCCTTGTAACCGTCTTCGGGAAAGGGGACATTATTTCCCAACATCTGCTGGTACCTTGAATAAACAGATTGTCCTAAGAGTCTTACCTGTAGTCCGGCATCATTTATGTAATATTCCCTTTGCACATCAAAACCCGCTGCCTTAAGTAGATTGCCCAGTGCATTACCGACCGCGGCTCCCCTTCCATGTCCGATGTGAAGGGGACCTGTCGGATTGGCACTGACAAATTCAACCTGAATTTTTTTGCCTTTGCCTATGTCTGTTCTGAGTGAGGGGTGCTCTTCTTGCAAAAGCCTTTCGAGGTTTTTGTACAAGTACTCCTTGCGGAAAGTAAAGTTTATAAATCCCGGTTCTGCTATCTCGACTTTTTCAAAAATCTCTGATTTTTGTTCAATTATTTTTTGGTGTAGCTCTTCTGCTATTTTTCCCGGTGGTTTTTTCAGGATTTTAGTAAGACTCATTGCCGAAGTAGTGGCTACATCGCCCATTGTTTCTTTTTTGGGTATTTCTACTTCGATATCTGGTATGTTCTCAAGCCCCCACTGTTTTTTGAGGTTTTCAATGGCATTTTGAACTACTTTAACAACTTCGTTCTTCATGAATAATAAGTTTAAGGATAAGCAAACGCTAAGTCAACAACAAATGGGGTCAGGTCTTGTATTTCAACATTTCTCACTTTATCTCATTTTGCTAATCTACTTATTGAGGCATAGTGCATACCAAGATAATCGGCTATCTCTTTTTGGCTATATCCGTACTTATTTATCGCTTCAACTATTTTCTTGTTCCTTTTCTGCTTCTCTAATAATATTTTTTCAGTTAATATCTCTTTGAGTTTTGGTCTGCTAATGTACCTTTGGCTTTTGGGTATCTCCTTTATTTCCTCATATCCTTTGAGATAATGAATGATTCTCTCTGTAAAGTCATGTTCTCCAAGTATGCTCTGTCCTTTAACTTCCCTCCAGATTTTTTCTTTCCCTATACCGGCGTTCACAAATTCTTTGTATCTTTTTTGTGCTCTTTCTCTTCTAGTGTCAAATTGACCCAAAACCCACTTAATTGTTAAGCAAGTATTCGGTCTTTCTCTCCCTGCTATTGCTCTGTAACCGCTCCATTTCCATTCCTCAGGTTTTCCTACGGCTTTTGCCCTTACAGGATTTAATACGACATATCTACAGACTTCAAGTAGATGACTTTCT
>CAYFYW010000179.1:0-10854 GCA_964347425.1 uncultured Nitrospirales bacterium | reverse complement strand
AAGGATTATCATTAAATATAATAATTGTCAAACTAGATATATTTATAGAAACTATAAGAAAAACTTATAAATCTGTTTGATACTATGTACCCAAAAAATGCATTATTTGGGTTAGCGTAAACAGCCGGCCTTATCTCGTTGATTACCGTTTGAAAGTTGAAATGATGAGCCGAACTTCAAAGGTTTTATTAAGGAAGAACTAAATACTTTTAACTGCAGCAGAATTGAAGCAGTACTATAGCACAATTTGCAGAAACCGACGAAAAATATGGAGCCCCACGGGCAAGCCTGCCTGTCGGCAGGCCCGTGGTACCACTTAGCGAGTCGATTCGACAAGCTTAGGGGTTCGACATCCGCCGAAGCAATAACACAAGAACCTTAATCACCTTTTGCTTTAACGCATTCACCCACGGCCAGGGCCGTGGTACTCCGCGTAGGAGGATGGAAAAGAGTAGGGGCACTGATAACTAAATAGCTCATAGCTTTTAGCTCATGGCTCATAGCTCTTAATCATTAACTAGTTATTTCTTACGAGGCTTCAGGAAGTTTTTTGAACACCCTCCAGGTTTTCAGGAGATCTATTGCGTGCTGAAGCTGCGTATCGTCTTCTTCAGAAACCTCAAAGGGTGCTTCCTCTAATTCCTCTTTTTTTTCGTCTTCTATTTCCTTTTCTTCTTCCTGTTCATTTTTAAGATGTCTCTCGAGGTCCCTTTCTCTTATAACTGGATGAGCCTTTTCTTTGCCTTTTGCCTCGTGCTCGATAATAATGTCGGGCTCAATTCCCGTAGCCTGAATAGACGTCCCCTTAGGCGTGTAGTACCGTGCTGTCGTAAGCCTGAGTCCGGAACCGTCACTCAGAGAAATCACTGTCTGGACAGAACCTTTTCCAAAGGTCTTTGTTCCCAGTACCACTGCCTTGTCCCAGTCCTGGAGTGCCCCGGCCACAATCTCAGATGCACTTGCGCTTCCCTCGTTTACAAGCACTATCATCGGATATTCATAGCTTGGCCTACTATTGCGCGTTCGATATTCTATTTTCTCCTCGGTTCTTCCCTTCGTATATACTACAAGCGCATCAGGAGGTAAGAATTGGCTTGCAACTTCTATCGAAGAGTTTAAAAGACCTCCTGGATTATTCCTGAGGTCTAAAATTAGTGAGTCTATTCCCTCTTTTTCAAGTTCTTTCATCGACTTCTGAAGCTCCCTTGCTGTTCTTTCCTGGAATTGAAGGAGCTTGACATAACCTATTTTATCGTCAATAACCTTACTTTTTACGCTCTTAATTTTTATTATATCTCTGATAATTGTGATATCTTTAGGCTTCTCCCAATCCTTCCTTGCAATAGTTATGGTTACCGATGTGCCTTTCGGGCCTCTCAGTCTGGTTACTGCATCGTGAAGACCCATTCCCTTAGTTGATTCGCCGTCTATTTTTATAATTTTGTCTCCTGCCTTTACACCAGCCCTGTAAGCCGGGGTATCCTCTATTGGTGCGATAATAGTCAATATACTATCTTTTATTGCTATCTGTATTCCAAGACCTCCAAATTGTCCCTTGGTATTAATTTGCATTTCCTTATAGATCTCCGGGGCCATAAAGGATGAATGCGGATCCAAGGAGTTAAGCATTCCCTTTATTGCTCCGTATACCAGGTCTTTATCATCTACTTCATCTACATAGTTTTTCTTTACTAACGAGAAACTTTCTGCGAAAGTTTTAACTTTTTCGTAAGGTTCTCCTTCAGCCCTGACGCTTCTTACACTCGACCTGCCGATTAACATGCCCGAAAAGGCAACAGAGACAATCAGCATCAATAAGAATATCTTTTTTTGTTTAAACATCATCTGTCCTCCGTTTTTATTTCTCTCAGGGCTTTTCAAAAATAGTAACGCCCTTAAATAAATTTCCGTGAAAGATGGTCATCTCTTCCTGCTCCGTAGCCATTTAAGTGGATCAAGCGGTTTCCCTTTATGCCTGATCTCAAAATACAGGTTCGGTATGTTCAACAACCCCGATTCTCCAATCTTTCCGACTGCCTGTCTTGATTTTATTATATCACCAGTTTTATGAAAAATCTCTGACAGGTGCGCATAAAGCGTGTGATAGCCTCTTCCGTGATTGATTATTAAAAGCTGACCATAACCTTTAAACCAGTCAGCATAGACAACGCGTCCTCCCGACACAGCGAGCACTGTCCTTCCTGCTTTAGCCCCTATCTCTATCCCCTTTCTGAAGGTGGGAATGTTAAACTCCGGATCCTTTTGCTTGCCAAAAGGCACCAGGATCTTACCATTTATAGGCCAGGGTAGGCGGCCCTTCAATTTTCTAAAAGTTTTTCCTTTAATCGACAAGATGGTTTTTTCCCTTTCAAGTCTCTTTATCATTTTGTGGAGTCTTTCTGATGATTCTTCAAGTTCTTTGACCATCTTCTCATAGGAACTACGTTCGCTCTTTATTGAAGCAAGTAACTCGTCTTTCTTTTTGCGTTCCATTCGCAATTCTTTAGTTTTTTTCTTTATGTTGTTTTTATTTAACTGATATTCTTTTCGCAAAATTTTCAATCGGTTCATCTTCAGGTTTAGCTCTTTTATTTCGACGGTATATGTATTCATCAGACTGTTATCGAAATTAGCTATATAACTGATGTACTTGATTCTTTTCATTAAGTCCTGATAATCTTTTGCAGAAATTAACAAAATAGCTAAATCTCCGCGTTGCTGTTTGTAAAGACTCTTGAGGCGATCCTTTAATAAATTTTTTCTCGTTTCCAGCTTTTTACTAAATAGTGCAATATCGTTTTCAAGCAGCCTGATTTTTGAACGGGTTTTTGATAATCTCTGATCAAAGTATTTTAACTCTCTCTTTTTTTCCCTGAGAATGTTATTTATCCCCTCTAACTCAGAGAGTACAGATATCTCCTTTTTTATGGTCTGCTTGACCTTGCGTCTTTCCTGGCTAAGTTTCCTTTTGATTTCATTGAGCTCTTTTTTGGGATCAGAAGCGTATAAAAGTGAAAAGTCCGAAGCAAAAAGCAGGAGAAGTAAGAAGCAGGAGGCAAGAAGTGCACTTCCTTTCATTCTAATACCTTATCTTGCCAATAGCAAATAGACTTCCGATAAGACTCATGACAGCTCCTGCAAGAGGAGTTGCAAGATATATCTTCAGCGGGAAAAAGACAATAACCACATTAATTGAAGGTATGAACTCAATTATTTTTGGGGCTGTAAAATGATAGATGGCAAATAAACCGAAAAAACCGATGACCCCACCGGACAGGCCGAAAAAAAGACCTTCTATCAAAAAAGGTAATCTTATAAAACCTCTTGTAGCCCCCAGGAGCTTTAATGTTTCGATCTCGTCTTTTCTTCTGTAAAAGAGAATCTTGATGGTGCTGTATGTGGCAAAAATAATTGCAACGAATATTATGCTGCCGAAAAGAACCACCATAATTTTCATACCATTTAACAGCGCATTTAACGAAGAAAGCCATTTCTCACCGTACTGCACATCTTCTACTCCGGTCAATTCCTTTATCTCGGAAGCCTTCTGTCTGATTCGCAGAGGGTCTAATGCCTCTGCTTTAATTTTTAGTTCGAAAGAGGTGGGAAGGGGGTTTTCTTCAAAACCATCGAGTATTGAGGTCATGGTCCCCATGATCTGCCTGAGATCCCTGAGAGCCGACTCTTTTGATACATATTTTACATCAACCACATCCGGATCTTTTTGAAAGTATTCCTTTAATAAATTTTCCCTCTCTCTGCTTAAATCCTCATCAACATATACAATAATTCCAAAACCCTTGGACCACTGTTTGATAGCCGAGTCTATATTTAGCGATATTAAGGCAAAAGTGCCCAGTATCAGAAGCACCACCGAGATCGTCAGGATTGTAAGCGCATTAATCCATTTTTCACGCCATAGATTGTTATAAGCAGTCTGAAGAGAATACAAAAAAACCCTCAACCTACAGTCTCCCCTGAAATTTCTCCGTTTTGTAACATTATTACTCTAAGACCAGTTCCTTCAAAAAGCTCTCTGTGATGGGTCGCGATGACAACGGTTGTGCCGCGGGCATTTATCTCTTTAAAAAGTTTCATTATCATGGATGATGTATCAGGATCAAGATTGCCTGTAGGTTCGTCAGCAAGTAACACCGTTGGCTTTGAGACCATTGCCCTTGCAATTACAATTCTTTGCTGTTCTCCACCGGAGAGGTGCTGGGGGAAATCATTTGACCTGTGTTTTAAACCAACATCTTTGAGAACCTCGGTTACGTCTTCTTTTATCTCTCTAGGGTGCAAACCATGTATTCTGAGGCAAAGGGCTACATTATCAAATATTGTCATGTTAAACAACAATCTAAAATCCTGAAAGACAACCCCGACATTTCTTCTTAAGTATGGAACAGTTCTCTGCTTTATCTCGGCAACATTCCACCCCGAAACGACTATGTGACCTTCGTCAGGCCGTTCAGCCCTGTAGATAAGTCTGAGGAGCGTTGTTTTACCAGCTCCACTTGGCCCAGTAACATAGACCATACGACCTTTCTCAACTGAAAAATTAATGCCTTTAAGTGCAGTCCTGTCACCATAAAATTTTGACACATTTGAAAATTCAATCATCTGTTAAGCACCTTTCTAACTGCTGTTGCAATATCTTCGGCTGTAAGACCGTAGAGTTTTAACAATTCGTGCGGGCTACCCGAACAACCGAATCTATCCTTTATTCCGACGCGTCTTACAGGAATTGGATGATTTTCACCAAGGAATTCACTTACGGCACCGCCCAGGCCGCCAATTATAGAGTGCTCCTCGGCTGTAACAATTGCCTTAGAATTCTTTGCAGCAATTAATAAGGTCTCTTCGTCAAGTGGCTTAATTGTTGACATGTTAATTACACCTGTATCAATGCCCTGATTCCTCAGAGTTTCGGCAGCTGAAATAGCGGCATCGACCATAATCCCTGCTGCTATTATATTGGCGTCTCTCCCTGTATGAAACACATAACATTTTCCTATCTCGAATTCATAATCGTCCGGCATGATGTGTGGAACCTTTGCTCTGCCAAGCCTGACATATACAGGACCCTTTAAATCCGCTAACTTCCTGATAACTGACGATGTTTCTGTAGCGTCAGCCGGCACTATCACCGTCATATTTGGCAGTGCCCTCATAATCGCAATATCTTCAAGTGCCTGATGTGATGCCCCGTCTTCGCCAACTGTTATCCCGCCATGAGTCGTGACAAGCTTCACATTCATATTTGAATAGCAGATAACGAGTCTTATCTGATCCCAGGCCCTACCCGTACCAAACACCGCAAAAGTTGAAGCAAATGGCACTTTTCCGGCAAGTGCCAGACCCGCAGCGGTTCCAATCATGTCCTGTTCTGACACGCCTATATTGTAAAATCTGTCGGGAAAGGTCTTCCCAAACTTACCGGTCTTTGTCGAACCCGAAAGATCTGCGTCAAGCACCACAATATCTGAACGTTTTTTCCCAAGCTCAAGTAAAATATCGCCGTACGCGTCCCGTGTTGCCCTCGGTTTTTTTTCTGTGTCTGAGTTCTGTACAGTCTTACCCACTGCCAAGCTCCTTGAGCGCTTTCTCCAGTTCCTCAGGGGTTGGCGCAACGCCGTGATATTCAACCTTATTCTCAAAAAAAGAAACACCCTTTCCCTTTACCGTATGTGCAATGATAACCGCAGGTTTGCCCTTTACTTCTTCGGCTTCATCAAGGGCATGCAGGATCTCTTCCATGTTATGACCATCGATCTCAATCACATGCCAGCCAAATGCAGTCCATTTTTCATGTATAGGTGCGATTCTCATTACCTCTTCAACGGGGCCGTCTATCTGAAGCCCGTTGTTGTCAACAACTGCACAGACATTATCAAGGTTATAGTGAGCAGCTGTCATTGCTGCCTCCCATATCTGTCCTTCCTGGATTTCGCCATCTCCTGTAATACAGTAAACTCTTGCAGGGATTCCATCTAGTTTCAATCCTAAAGCTATGCCATTTGCTACTGAAAGTCCCTGACCGAGTGAGCCGGTAGATATTTCCACTCCGGCTATGCTTTCGCAATAGGGATGGCCCTGCAAAGGACTGCTGATTTTCCTCAAAGTAGGGAGGAGGTCTGATGAAAAATATCCTGCTTTTGCAAGAACGGCATAGAGCAAAGGAGCTGCATGACCTTTAGACAATATAAACCTGTCCCTCTCCCTCCAGGCTGGATCTTGTGGATTAAAATTCATTTTTGAAAAATATATAGCAACAGCAACATCTGCAGCAGATAACGACCCCCCGGTATGGCCTGAGCCTGCTGAAGTCAACATCTTCAGAATATTAATCCTTATCTCCCTTGCAACGTCTTTAAGAACTTTCGTATCTTTAATTTTTGCGCCGGTCGATGAGCTCATATATTATTTCCTGTTGCCTGAATCTCTCTCATACTATACATCAAATTTTCCCGCTAATAGCGCCGTAATCATATTTTTATGCTGATTTAACATGAGCTGATTGATGGTTTGCTCTACATCCTTTTCATGTAGCATGTCTGCATAATCCATTTTTTTTGAAGCAACAATCGCACCTTTCCTGTAGATAAACGTTGTAATTACGGGATTTTCAGTTCCGGAGTTTTCAGTCTGGACATGATACACGTCATTTTTATAAACGATATTGTTGTTAAAACCGGTAAGCATATCTCAAAATTATAAAACGACAGGGTGATTATTAGCAAGAGGTGCGTATCCAAAGTAAGCATTTCTTTTTTCATGATGGCAGGGTATGGTATTTCAGCGATTTCTTTTACAAACCTGCATGCATACCTGAGGCATGTAAACCGGCAGGCAGGTCGGTAGTCCTTTATATTTATCTAAATATCAGAACCCTGCCATTTCTATCTTGAAATTGCCTTATCACTGAAAAAGAAATGCTTCCGTATCCAAACAGGAGAGTTTGCTTTTGATTTTTCCAGATAACTAAAATATCCTGAATTTTTTTAATCTAAACGGCAGATCAACTATTGTCGTATCACTTATATCCTTTCGCAGTACATCAAACCCTGCCTGGATGATTTTTCTCTGTATCGTTGTATCATGAGGGTTCCCGAGAGGTTTTCCTGGGGAGAATTTCAGGGATAAAATTCTTGGCGGCCTTGCAAGTTCGATGATGTCTTTTCTGAATGTAACAGAAACTGTGCTTATTCCTGCTTTTTCCAATTCCCTTGCAATCAATCCAACTGACTGGTTGCAAATAACTCATGTCGGTGTAAGGAAAGCTATATCAATATCCAGATTTTTAAGGCGCCTACCGACTTCCCTTGAATTCTCAAGGAGAGGGCCTGTGACATAAATATGTCCCATAAAACTGTAGTGCTCTTCCGAAAGCGATCTGATTTTTCCCTTCTTGGCATACTCTCTCATCCTGTCTATGGGGAACACACAGTTAAGATCTTCGTTTATGAATTTGTGATCGTAAGATTCATGTGTCACCATTATATCCTCATGTTTGATATCGCCCGCGAGTACCCTGTAGGAGCAATCCCCTTCGGGGAGCTTGGTATCAAATGGTGTATCGTTCTTCAAATGAAGACCGCCGGTAGTTACCAGTGCCAGTTTGCACTCCTTCAGCGGTTTTGTCAAAGGAGTAACAGGGGTGTCATTAAATACTGTATATTCAAAAGATGGGAATTTCTTTTTGATTGTATTTCTGGTTTTTTCAAGAAGGTTCGGCATAATAACTCCTAGCTTTACTTGTAAAATTATTTATTTCACATCTATTTCTCCTCGGGCTTTGGGGGATACTTAAGCACATTTGCCCTTTTGAGTGCTTCTTTAAGCCCATCGGTCGTTATCTTTCCGTTTCGCTCATCTCCATCTACAACAAGCACTGTATCATCCAGATAAACAGCAGGCGCCTTTGCATCAGTGCCTGCCGCACTCTTCGGGATTATAATCACTTCCATATTAAAACCCTTTACCGCTTCCAAGGCGGCAGCCATATTATTCATGCATCTTCCACCAGGTGGTTCACTAACGATGAGATTTAGTGTAGCTGCTATAGAGCCGGTGACAAAAAGCGCAAAAGTAAAAAGCATTATAAGCATTAAAGCCAATCTTTTCATAATATCAACTCTTTTTTAAATATGGCGTTTCAAAAATGCTCCCCATAGGTTGGATATCAGTAAAAGAACTGAAACATTGTTCTGATTCGATTATCATGCTGGTCGTCGATTGAGTCCATTCCAGAAGAAACCGGGCTTAATTCTCGAACCAGATAACTGTAATCTGCTGAAAATTTCATTCTGTGGCCGTTAAGGTAATAGTTCAATCCTGCTGAGTATTCTCTTAAATTGTCCTCAACTGCATTATTTGTTCCACCATCAACACTTATCAGTCCAAGTCCTGAGGTAAGAGACCTGGTCCTATCGTTATCTTTAATTCGCTCAACATGTGCGTACCTTGATATTAATTCTAATTTCTTAGGAACGATGAAATATCAGGCATTAAAATGATATCCGAATCTATCCCATTTATAGCCTGAGCTTCTCTCCTGTTCTAGGCGTTCGAGGGCATACTCGGCATCTATGGAAAACGCCTTAAATCTCAACAGCGCGGCTATATCATAATCAATACCCTTTACATCATAGGTTGCTGCGACTGCATCCCCATATCCGTCTGGATTAGCATCAGCAGCGCTTCTGTACTCGGTCAAACGATCTGTATACTGTGCGCCTGAAATAAGAAAAGAAACCTTTGGGTCTTTGCTGTAATTTATATCTCCCTGTTGAACTATTTTGAATTTGCCAAGTGGATTAATTGCGATTCTACCAACCCACAACGGATTACTGTCAATACTGACACTGCCTTTTGTGTTTCTTCCATTATAGACACCGGCCCAATATTGAAAGAATCCTTCCTGATTAAAGAGTTTAACATCGCCCTGAAGTTGAATCCCCTGAGACCTAAAAAGGTTAAACCCGCCAAGAGGATATTTTGTAATGCTGTCTTCATTGCTGGTTTGGAAGTCTGCATTGCCACCAGGCCATTTCCTCGTACCTGAAAAAATACTTCTTTCCACGCTGTTAAGTAGGAACCCCGACTGCCATAATTCAAGACCATAGGGAATCTTTGCACGTCCAAATTGAACCTGTACATATGGATATTTCTTCCACCTTATATATGCATCATGCAGGTTAACCGCACTTTGGGGCTCTAACTGCAGATGTAAAAAGTATACCCAGTCCTTGTTAGGTGCATTACCCTTGAAGAAAAGCCGTGCACGGCGCACAAGAAAGTTGCTCCAGTCTTCAGTATTGCTATTAACCACCTTATCAAAATCCATATAAGTATAACGAACCTGAATAGCTGCATTAGCAGTTAAAGAAAAATTTCCATTTTCTGATTTAATATAAAAGCCCTTGTCATATCCTGCATTGAAAGATTTTTTTTCTACCTCTCGGAATAGAGTCACATCGACTTCTGCTTTTTCTTTTGCCTCTATAGTTTTCTCCTCGGTCCGTGACTGTTTTTTCTCAAGTTCTTCAATTCTTCTTAAAAGTTTCTGTACCTGCTTTTTAAGTTGTTCAATTTCTGTGTCTGCTGCAATAACAGGTAGAGCTCTCACTGATAAGCCAAAGATCAAAAGCAAAAAGAAAACTGATAATTTCTTCATAGTCGTAACCTCCACCCCGGAATTCTTGCGCCTCCGTCATGAAGAATAATAAAAGAGTCTAAAATACATCTATATCTGCTTTGTAACTCTCTTGGAGGGGAGAGTTCATATCCGAAACTTACTAATATCTTAAAGACCATCCCTTACCTATGGTCTCTACCGGATATCCTGCTTTTTTCCATGCGTTAAGGCCGTCTTTCAAATCAACAGCATTCTTGTATCCAAGATCGTTCAGACTTTTGGTCGCCAACGGTGACCTCTTGTCAAATATTCAATAAACAACTATCTTCGCATTCTTATCAGGAATTATTTCGTGCACGTGTAAATCAACAAGTCCGCGGGACATATGGATTGCACCGGGGATATGATCTTTTTCATACTCGTGCGGATCCCTGATATCAAGAACGATCACGTCCTCTTTGGCATCAATCATTTTTTTAAGATCATGGACAGATACTACCTCTATTGCTGCCTTTGCTTCTTTTAGAAGCTGAGCAGGGGTTATGTCAGCAGCCTGAACAACAGACACCGGGGAAAGAGCGAAAACAACAAACAAGAGCAGAATGCCAAGTTTTTTTGACATATTTCCCTCCTTTCTTCAATCTTACATTCTCGTCTGTAAGGTTCTCCCCTCCAAGTTAACAAGATCTTATATAATTGCGCCAAACACTTTAATCTCCCCCCAAATTCACAGAGGGAGACGTTTTATTAATATATGGGAGCATGTATCTGATTTTTCCATACACAATAAGGGTGCCTATATAACAAAGAACGAAGGTCAGAAAATATCCGACTGTATAGTTTGTACCAAAGAAGGAAAACGGCAGACTGAACTCTACCTCGGAAAATCGATACTGCATCCATCCGAGGGCGATGAAGAGCGGCCAGAGGGATGAAGCCGAAAAGGCAATCTGTGAGAAAAAGGATTTGCCGAATGCGTCATTTGCAATGCTGTTACAGGCCTTATATGCCGCCTTGTCACCTGCCTTTAAAGCTTTTATGGAAAGGTCCTGGAAGTGAATGATATCCCCGTTGTTACGAGTGATTCTTTCTTTATTTAACCTGAAAGCTATTGAGATCGAGTATTCACCTATAATTATACAGGCTAAGGACAGGACAAATGTTCCAAGGCAATAGCCGCTCAAAGGACTGTCCGGAAACCTAAAGAAGAACAT
>CAYFYW010000178.1:0-2272 GCA_964347425.1 uncultured Nitrospirales bacterium | reverse complement strand
GCCTTTAAGTAAGAAAGGAACCCTTGTAGGTGAAACAGTGTCTGCAAGAGTTGGTGGTGACTTTAAATTAGTAACGCCAGATGAAGTCCAATATATGGATGTTTCGCCAAAACAAATAGTAAGTGTTTCTGCTTCACTTATTCCTTTTCTTGAAAATGATGATGCCAACAGGGCTTTGATGGGATCCAATATGCAGAGACAGGCTGTCCCTTTGCTACGTACTAATGCCCCAAGAGTCGGAACTGGCGTTGAAGCTGTGGCTGCGAGGGATTCTGGTGTTATAGTTATGGCAAAAAGGGCCGGTGTAGTGGAATCTGTTGATGCTTCAAGGATTGTAGTGAGATGTGACGATGGTGGAGTAGATGTGTATAACCTGATTAAGTTTTACAGATCAAATCAAGCTACCTGTATAAACCAAAAGCCTATTTTAAAAACGGGCGACAAAATAAAAAAGAATCAGGTAATCGCTGATGGGCCGTCAACTGACTTGGGGGAACTCTCCCTCGGCAAAAATGTGCTTGTTGCTTTTATGCCATGGGGAGGATATAACTTTGAAGATGCTATCATTATAAGCGAACGTCTTGTAAAAGAAGATATCTACACCTCAATACATATCGAGGAGTTTATGATAGAGGCAAGAGAGACCAAACTCGGGCCTGAAGAGATAACAAGAGATATCCCTAATATTGGAGAGGAAGCATTACACGATCTTGATGAAAGTGGAATGATTAGAACTGGAGCAAAAGTCAAACCTGGCGATATTCTTGTAGGTAAGGTTACACCTAAAAGCGAGACCCAGCTTACACCTGAGGAAAAATTACTCAGGGCAATTTTTGGAGAGAAAGCAGAAGAAGTGAGGGAAAACTGTCTTTATGCCCCTCCTGGAATTGAAGGCACTGTTTTAGATGTTAAGGTATTCACGAGGAAAGGCGCTGCAAAGGATGAAAGAACAAAGAGTATTGAAGAAGAAAAGATATTTCAGTTGCAGCGGGATCTTAGAGATGAGGTAAGAATACTAAGGGAAAACAGTTATAAAAAAATGAGAGAATTGCTACTTAACGAAAAACTAGAGGAAGAAGTAAAAATCTCCGGTGTTAAAGGAGTTATATGTGAAAGGAGGAAACGGCTCTCAGAAAAAATTCTTAATAAGATACCTGATAAATCTCTTCGCAAGATAAAGCTGTTAGATCCAAAAAAGAAGGAAATGATTAAACGTATAGAAGAAGATACCACATTGCAAATAAGGCAGCTTGAAAGCTATTATGATAAAAAGGTTGAGCAATTTAAAAAAGGGGATGAGCTTCCGCCAGGTGTCCTCAAGATTGTAAAAGTGTATATTGCTATGAAGAGGAAGATTCAGGTGGGAGATAAGATGGCTGGAAGGCACGGGAATAAAGGGGTAATTTCTATCGTGGTCCCAGAGGAGGATATGCCCTATCTTCCAGATGGTACTCCTGTTGATATAATTTTAAATCCTCTTGGTGTTCCTTCCCGAATGAATGTTGGGCAGATACTCGAGACTCATTTGGGTTGGGCTGCAAAGTTGCTGGATACTTATGTATCAACACCAGTATTTGAAGGTGCGAGCGAAAAGGAAATCAAAAATCTTTTAAAAGAGGCTAATCTGCCAACAAGCGGACAGATTAATCTCTATGATGGAAAAACTAGCACTCCTTTCCAGAAACCAGTTACAGTAGGTTATATGTATGTAATGAAACTACACCACCTTGTAGATGATAAAATACATGCACGTTCTATCGGCCCTTACTCACTTGTTACACAACAGCCGTTGGGTGGTAAAGCGCAATTCGGTGGACAGAGATTAGGCGAGATGGAAGTCTGGGCACTCGAGGCTTATGGGGCCGCATCCACACTTCAGGAATTTCTCACCGTTAAAAGTGATGATGTTAACGGCAGGGCAAGGGTATATGAAGCAATAGTTAAAGGTGATGCTAACCTTGAACCGGGAGTGCCGGAATCATTCCATGTCTTGATAAAAGAACTCCAAAGCCTTGTTCTTGATGTTGACCTCTTAGAGGAAAGAACATCAGATAAGGGCCAAAGTAGCGGTGAAAAACGAAAGTTGACTGCCTCGAGTAGAAAGGGATAAAGATAATGCAGATTTTAATAAATCATTAAAGGAGGATTTTCGTGGAAGATATATATTCAATATTTGAAAAACCAAAAAACCCAACTGAATTTGAGTCTATAAAGATAAAGCTTGCCTCTCCTGAAAAAATAAGAGCATGGTCATACGGTGAAGTAAAAAAAC
>CAYFYW010000177.1:0-2339 GCA_964347425.1 uncultured Nitrospirales bacterium | reverse complement strand
GCGTTGCATCATAGATATCTCGTTTACAGCTCTTTTCATCTGCATTGTCAGAAACGCTCGCCGCACAATGGACGATAACATCCAAATCCTCCGGCAGTTTAACTTTATCTACTTCGTTTAAATCACTGTAAATAAGTTTAACATCCAGTCCTTCTAAGAAATGCAGGTCAGATGTCTCCCTTACCAGGCCGTAAACGTTCCAGTCATTACTCAAAAAATATCTGCATAAATTTGACCCAATGAATCCGTTCGCTCCGGTTATAAGTACGGTCTTCATGATGATTGCAGCTTAGGTTATCGAGATAAGGAAGATATTTCCTCCTATAGTTATTTTGCTTTCCTCTCCTATCCTAATCTAAGTAAGTTCTTATATCACAGTGAGATGGTGTTTTCAATCAAAGAGAAACGTATGACATTGACAGAAATGCAATAATATATTTAATATAGGACGAATTTGCTTTTAAAAAATGTGAATATTACTTTAGAGGAGAGATTAAGATGCGCAGATATTTACTAGTTATTATCATTGTTTTACCTTGTTTAGTTATTGCCCAACCACAAGAAAAAGACGACATTTGGGCATCTTTCAGGTATTTGGAAGGGAAATGGGTAGATGAAAAACCTGGAGTGTCAAAAGTCATACAAACGTATGAGTTTATGTTTGGAGGAAAATACATCCAGATGAGAACAAGAGCGGTATTCGAACCTACTGAAAAAAAGCCCAAAGGTGAAGTTCATGAAGATGTGGGGATATTTAGCTATGACCAGGCCAGGAAGACATTTATTTTTAGACAGTTTCATCTAGAAGGCTTCGTCATCGAATATGTTCTTGAAAAAAGAGGCGAAAATACCAATGAACTAACTTTTGTATCCGAGGCGATCGAGAATGCACCGCCAGGCACGAGGGCCAAAGAAGTCTTTAAGTTCATCAATGAGGATGAGTTTGAACAAAGCTTTCATGTTGCTTGGCCAAAGCAAGATTATGCGTGCTATATGCAGAATAAGTTAAAACGGGTGAAATAGAATCTTAACCAGTCAAGTCAGCTAAAGTCTTCTCGAAGACAGAATAGGCTTCCTCTCCGTAAAGACAAAAGATTATTTCTTGGGGGTAATCATGTTTTTCAAGGAATCCCATTGCCTCCTTGAGCATGATCTCGCTGCAGCGCTGTATGGAAAAGCCGAAGATACCGGTGCTGATGGCAGGGAATGCAATGTCTTTTATTTTTTTCTCGGCTGCTATTTTTAGACTGTTCAATGTTGCGTTACGAAGTTTTTCGTCTTCTTCCCCTTCCCCAGAGACTGGGCCGGCAGCATGGATAACGTATTTTGCTTTGAGATTGCCTGCATTTGTCGCCACTGCTTCGCCGACCTGGATGGGGCCAATTTTGTTACACTCTTCTTGAATAGAAGGGCCGCCCATGTTCCTGATAGCTCCTGCCACTCCTCCTCCCAAGATCAAAGATGAGTTGGCAGCGTTTACGACAGCCTCCACATCAAGGAGAACAATATTCCCCTCGACGAGTCTTAATTTCCTGTTGTTTATCGTCCATTCTTTCATAGCACCCACTAGACTACCTTTGCTGCGTAGATCTTCTCCATTCTTTCTACAGAGAATTGATAATTCCTTTCATCAAAATCAGCTACTCCATCTTTGTAGACAATAACCTTATAGTCTCTGTCTCGAAGGTCTCCAACAGTATCCATAACACAAATCGAGGTGCAAACACCAACAACATAGACTTCACTTATGGAATTATCTTCCAGGACATCGTCAAGGTTCGTGCCGTAGAAGGCACTATAACGAGTTTTCTTTACGATTATATCTTTATCTCCAACTGGAAGCTCGTCGATGATCTCAGCTCCTGAGCTGCCAGCAACACAATGCTTGGGAAACACTTCGAATTCCAGATCGTCTTCCTTATGAGCATCACAGATGAAAACGACTAAATTGCCATCTTTATGGAATTCTTCAATTTTTTCCTTGACAAAAGGTATGATCTTACGGCAGGAGTCTCCACAGTAGAGCGCGCCGTCTTTGTTGATGAAGTCTTTTAGCATGTCTATAACAAAAAGAGCTTTCATCACTCCTCCTTCCTTTTTACTTCAGTTCCTTTTCTATGATTTCTTTAAGCTCATCACCGAGTTTTACTGCCTTTTTCTTCAATGATGCCGCTTGTTTTTTTATTTTTGACTTGAACTCGCTGTCCTGGAGGTTTGGCAGGTTTATCTGGATGTTATAAAAGGCACCTTCAGCCGCAGCCTGGGCGGTGAGTCCAGCCACTCCAGCGTCACTCAAAGAATTCTTATTTCCCTTGATAGCAATCTCTGTGGCCAGGTTT
>CAYFYW010000176.1:0-1780 GCA_964347425.1 uncultured Nitrospirales bacterium | reverse complement strand
AAGAGCGATACTTTCTACATGATATCATAAGGGAGTTTTTTTACAAGAGGTTGTCACCTTCCAAGAAAGAGAACTATCATTTATTTGCAGCTCGATGGTATGAAAGTAGAGAGGAAGATATTGATGTTATGGAGGCAATTTATCACTATCAGGAAGCAGGGGAACATAAAAAGCATCCCAGATTGCTATCGATATTTCTCCATCTATTTTCAATGGAGGGTACATAAATATATTCAAGGTTATTCTTGAAAGATTCGAAAAGGAGAATCTAGAAACAAATGTCTGGGCCGAAATATTGATACTTAAAGGAAAAACTTACCACGTGTGCGGTGAACGGAAGAAGGCTCTGATTTATTTAAATCAAAGCGTAGACATTGCCCATACAATTGGTGATAAAAAGCTTGAGGTGAAAGCAATTTGTGAATCAGGTCATATACTTGAGGAACAAAACGAACTGGAAAAGGCTATGATGTGTTTTAGGAAGTGTCTAGATATCCTAAAAAAAGTAAAAAATCCACATGAAACTGCGACGGTATATGGAAATCTTGCAGTAACTTACCAACACATGGGTGATTTTAATAAAGGCATTGAATATAATAGAAAACAGTTGACAATCGCCCAAAATCTCCATGACATAAATTTGATTGGCCATGGATGTGCAAACTTAAGTTACTGTTATGCAAAAATTAACAATTTTAAAAAGGCTATGGAATATGTTAATAAGGCAGAGGAGGTTGCTTTGAAAATCGACAGTGAGAATATCATGTTTATTGTCTATAAGACTTATGCCCTTATATGTAAACATGAGGAAAGATGGGACGAGTCATTTAGTTATTTCAACAAGAGTATAGAGATAGTTGATAATTTGAATGCCCTTTATTATCTATCTGATGTACATTTTGAACTTGGATTACTTTACGAAGAGAGAGGCGATTCTAAAAATGCAAAAAAGCATTTTAACATCGCGCAAGAATTTAATAGTAGACTCGACCTTAAAAGGGCTATTCATACAATGGAAAAACCGTCAAACTCCGTATAATGGAAGTAACAAGTGAATAATAGAAATACACCACAAGCAAGTGACGGGACTTGGATATGTGCCGGGTAGATCGCACCACCTGGCACCGGTTTTGCCTTCGACACAACACCCCATCCACCACCCGTATATATTTACTGGGTTATGAAACCATCTCTAGTATTCAAAACCTTTATCTTTTCATACCCCCTTCATGGTATTCGAGGGATAGAACATGCCTCCCGACGCCGTGAAGACTGTGAGGGACCTGATATACTGGCAGTACTCCAAGCTCATGTCAGTGTCAGCAGGGTACGGAAAAAAGGATTACAGCTTCATAATGGATAGATATAAAAAATTACAGAGCGGGGAGATTGCCTGGGCCAGCTCGATTGTGGATTATCTAAGGGGGATGGAGCACGAGAACCATTGCATCTACTGCGGCAATAAAACGTCCATTGATGTGAACCAGTTGATACCGCAAAACAGAGGGGGGATGGATTCCGGGGACAATGCTATTCTGGCCTGCAAGGACTGCTATTCCTCCAAAAAGGACATGGGTGTCTACGAATGGTTCAGTATTAAAGGAAGGGACAGCCTGCCTGAGACAGTGGAGGGACGCTACCTGAAACTGCTCTTCGACCTCCATGAAATGAAAGGCACACTGGATGTGGGTATGGAAAACCTGACAGATTTATGCGATACATGCGAGGTGGGCTATCTGTGTACAGAGACAAAGCTCACGGTGTTCTGCCTTGAGAGCAT
>CAYFYW010000175.1:0-8438 GCA_964347425.1 uncultured Nitrospirales bacterium | reverse complement strand
TAAAATAAATCAAAGATCAGAAATCATGCCTGAACAAAATAAAGAATTTGTGGAGTCTGAACACCTCATAAACACAATGAATCGACTGTTTTTTTGAATGTCAAACCTCATTTTGATGAAAGACGTAACAGGGAATACTAGTATTATCGAAAAACCGATAAATAAACGCTGCTTATATAAGAGGTGTCGTCATTGTGTTTCTCAGGCATTCAGCCTCCCTGTTTATGATTATTCTGGACGGTAGTGATCAAGAATACGGATTAAAGGTCAAGAATATTTTTTCATTTTTATATGATTTTTAGGGAGGTAAGATGATTCTTAAAGGCAGGGTCTGGAAATTCGGTAGTAACATAGATACTGACGCAATAATACCGGCACGCTATCTTAATACTTCTGACCCCGAAGAACTCGCAAGGCATGTGATGGAAGATGCGGATAAAGAGTTCCCGGAGAAAGTTAAATCCGGTGATATAATAATTGCAGGTGCCAACTTTGGCTGCGGCTCTTCAAGAGAACATGCACCGATCGCAATAAAGGCGGCTGGTATTCAGGCTGTTGTTGCAAAGAGTTTTGCAAGGATATTTTATAGAAACGCATTTAACGTAGGGCTTCCTATTTTTGAATCAGTTGAGGCGTCCGAGAAAATCAAGGAAGGCAATGAGATCGAGATCAATGCGGATAAGGGTATTGTCAACAACGTTACCGAGGATGAGCAGTATACCGTAAAACCAATCCCTCCGTTCATGCAGGAGCTGATTTCAGCAGGGGGTCTGATTGAGTGGACAAAAAAGAAGATAAAGGTTTCATAGCAGCCTACCTCGGGATATCAAGAAAAACCCTGAAGAAAAGGATAGAGAGTGCTGAAGAAATATTAAAGAGTTGTGCTCTTTGTCCTCGCGGCTGTAAAGTTGACAGGACATCTGGCGAGAAAGGATATTGCGGGACAGGGGATAAACCCTTTGTCTCGAGCTATAACCCTCATTTTGGGGAAGAACGGCCGCTGGTTGGACGATTTGGTTCGGGTACGATTTTTTTTACACACTGCAACCTTGGCTGTTTATTCTGTCAAAACTGGACAATAAGCCACCTTGGTGAAGGTGACATCATTTCTTTTGAGACACTGGCAGATATAATGCTGACTTTACAGGGTTACGGATGTCACAACATTAATTTCGTAACACCAACTCATCAGGTACCTATGATTTTGAGGTCTCTTGAGATAGCGATAGACAAGGGGTTAAAAGTTCCTTTAGTATATAACTGCGGCGGGTATGAATCTGTTGATACACTGAAAATACTTGACGGAATTATCGACATATACATGCCGGATTTTAAATATTCCAGCCCTGATGCTGCTATGAAATACTCAAAGGCGAAAGACTATCCTGTTGTGGCAAAGACCGCAATAAAAGAGATGCACAGGCAGGTTGGGGACCTTATTGTGGACAGCAGGGGAATTGCCTTAAGGGGTTTACTTGTAAGGCATCTTGTGCTTCCCGGGGATATGGCAGGAACAGAAGAAATTGTTAAATTTCTTGTTGAGGAAATCTCACCTGATACTTATACAAACATAATGGCCCAGTATTATCCGTGCTACAAGGCGGTTGAGCACCCGCCTCTTGACAGAAGAATTACAAGTGATGAATACAGAAGGGCGGTAAAAGCGGCGCGTGATGCGGGGCTGAAAAGGCTTGATTGATAAAGACACAGATGATCACAGACTCTTCTCTACTTTATCTCTTATCTGTGTTATTATAAGCCTGGTTCAAAAATGTATATTCAACCAGCATGACTTTTTACTCAAAGATCAACAATTATGTCTGACGAATTATTAATCCTTATAGCCGCAGCAGCTTCAATCGGGTTTTTTCATACATTGTTTGGACCTGACCATTATCTGCCGTTCATTGTGATGTCCCGGTCGGGTAGATGGTCACTTCGTAAAACAGCACTGGTCACTGTTCTGTGCGGCATCGGTCATGTATTAAGTTCTATTTTTCTGGGTATTTTTGGTATCACTCTGGGTATTGCTGTTTCAAGATTAGAAGCAGTCGAATCGTCCCGCGGTATTCTGGCGGCATGGACTCTTGTTGCATTTGGCTTAATTTACTTCGCGTGGGGAATGCGACGGGCATTAAAGCATAAATCTCACAAACATTTGCATACACATGAAGATGATGTCAATCACATTCATACGCATAATCATGCCGAAGGACATATGCACGTTCATACAGCAAAGGGCACTAAAAGTATTACCCCATGGGTGCTCTTTACGATATTTGTCCTCGGTCCCTGCGAGCCGTTAATTCCCATGCTGATGTATCCGGCAGCAAAAAGTAACCTTTTTGCTTTAGTGCTGGTCGCCGGTATTTTTGGCGGAATAACAATCATGACAATGCTGGGTATTGTTCTTGTTTCAACTTTTGGTATCAATCTTGTACCGACAGCGCGGCTGGAGAGGTATACCCATGCCATTGCCGGAGCAATAATATGTTTCTGCGGGATATCAATTGTATTTTTTGGTTTATAATAAACACAGGAGACTGAAGTAGAGAGTAACGAATAGAGAGTAGCGAGAAAAAAACAGAAATTCAAAACCTAAAATCTCTCTACTCTCTTCTTGCTAATCGCTACTTTTTTAAGTAAGATGACCGAACTTGAAAAATTAAAACACATGGTTGAACACTGGATGGAACACAATAAAGAGCATATGAAGACATACAGCGAGTGGGCGTCAAAGGCGGAATCGCTTGGAGAAAAAGAATTAGCTCAAATGCTCAAACGGATTGCAGAAGAAAATAAAAAAATGGAAGAATTATTTAAAAAGGCATTGAAGAGTATTCAGACAACAGGCTAAATTCTTTTATAGTTTCCTTCTCGTTGTATCTATGAGTAAATCTGAAGGATCCTGTAAGGGTCCAAGTGGATTTTTAATCTCCCTGCTTTCATCTATTATTGGTTTACCTCCCCAGAGCTTATAAACCACAGTATTATTAACTATGACGATGAGCGCCTCGAACTCCCATCCTGATTCTTTTGTTTTTCTTTTAAAATTAAAAAGGTCAAGCAGGACATTTCCATACCGTTTTCTTGTAATGTTTTTTAGATGAATTTCATAAGCTCTGCAATTTGCCTTTGCATTGATACAGGACTGTATCCCCTTGTCAAGCTCTTCTTTTCTGATTGAGGGATTAAACATAAAGCGTTGAATAATATCCAAATAGGTAAAAATTTTTAAATTAGGCATTGAAAAGGGGTCAAAACCAAGTTCTTGCAGTTCCTCGGTTGTGGTTTTGTATGGGATTATTTTTTCAAAAGCCATTTTGGCCTCATCAAAAGTTTCCCAGTAATAAGTTTTTGTTGTTTCCTTTACGCTTGGAAGTAATGAACCACAACTGACCGTAGTTAAAACAATAGCAAGAATCGCCAAGAACAGTAATCTTTTGCCAGTTAAATTGATATATGACATGAAACAAATTATATCATATACGTGTTATATCGCATACATGCAGGATTTTTGCAGAAATAATACTCTAGCTCAATCGCTGATCAGAATAAAATTCCCGCCGATTCTCTACTTAAAATCATCATGTTTGCTAAAATAAACCATGTCACTTTCGCTCTATGTTCACATACCTTTTTGTCTTAAGAGATGCGTATACTGCGATTTTGTATCCGGCATTTATGACCCTCAAAAAGAAAGTGCTTATATCAAAGCTTTAAAAAAAGAGATTTTAAACATCCCGGACAAGATTCCTTTTTCAACACTTTATATAGGCGGTGGAACTCCCACCGCACTTTCAACTCACACGCTTTCAGACTTAATCCGTTATATTTTTAAACGTTTCCATTTTACTGAGGACTATGAGGCGACTATTGAGGCAAACCCCGGTACACTTGATAAGGAAAAACTGCAGACAATCAGCGCTTCCGGCATAAATAGAATCAGCATCGGCATTCAATCTTTTAATGACAAAGAACTTGGTTGTCTTGGCAGGCTTCACTCTTCTGACGAAGCCATACAGTCAGTTTATATTGCTAATGATACAGGCTTTGAGAATATCGGGATAGATCTTATTTACGGCATTCCTGGACAGAGTATTGAGAGCTGGAAGAAAACACTGGAGAAAGCGGACCGCTTGGAAGCAGAGCATATTTCCACATACGAGCTCACAGTTGAACAGGGCACGGAACTTTATGATTATATGAATAATCTTCCCTCGGGATCGAGTCGATTCGACTTTACTAAGAGGGGTCTACCCGCCTCTGACGGTGCCGACTGCGACCAGGGGCAAGGGGGGATTATCGGGGAGAAGGTGGGATTTGTAAGGGAGGAAAGAATTATTGAGATGTATAGTTATGCAATAGATTATTTGGAATCAAAAGGTTTTATTCATTATGAGATATCCAATTTTGCTATGCCTGATTATTTCTGCAGACACAATATTAATTACTGGAACAGAGGCGAATATTATGGAGTTGGATTGGGAGCACATTCTTTTGTAAAAGGAAAGAGGTTTAATAATACCGATAACCTCAATGACTACATAGTATCTCTTTCAGAGAATGAAACCCCGGTTAAAGAAATAGAGGATATAACTGAAGATATGGCTTTATCAGAAGCTATTTTTCTTGGTTTGAGAAAAATTGAGGGCATAAATCTTAATGATCTTTCCCGAATATTCGGGAAAGATATCTTAAAGCGTTATCAGGGAGAGCTAGACGTGCTTCAAGAGGCCGGTCTGATAGAACTAAATAGTTCAGCCCTTTTAAACAGTCTAAGCCGTTCATACAGTAATCACAAAACAGATTTTTCTATCCGTCTGACCAGAAAAGGGCTTCTTCTTTCAAATGAGGTATTTACGAGATTTATGTAGGTTCCCTTTTTTTGCCTGGGCGAATCCGGGCATACCTGTCCTTCTTGTGTTTTTTTTCTGCATTATGCAAAAATTAAAAATGGGCTTAAAATTTGAACCAAAATGGATTGCCTGGGAAATAACCAGAAGGTGCAATCTAAAATGTATCCACTGCCGTTCTTCCTCAGAGAGTATAGTAAGCCAGCATCCTGATTTTTCCGCTCAGGAAGCATTTAGAGTTATCGACGATATTGCGAGTTTTGCCAAACCTGTTGTTGTCCTTTCCGGGGGCGAACCGTTAATGCGAAAAGATGTCTTTGACATAGCCACATATGGCACTGGGAAAGGTTTGAGGATGTGTCTTGCAACGAATGGAACTCTTGTAACTGATGAGGTATGTGAAAAAATTAAGGGGTCCGGCATAAGGATTGTCTCATTGAGCCTTGATGGTGTCTCGGAAGAAACCCATGATGATTTCAGAAAACAAAAGGGCGCTTTTGCAGGGGCCACAAATGCGGCAAAATTATTCAGAAAACACAAAATTGAATTTATTGTAAATTCATCTTTTACAAAAAGGAATCAGGAAGAAATCCCAAAAGTGTATAGACTTGCAAAGGATCTTGGCGCTGCCGCCTGGTATATGTTTATGATTGTTCCTACAGGCAGGGGTGAAGAAATAATGAGCGAGCTGATTTCCAAGGAAGACTATGAGGAGATACTTGAGTGGCACTACCGTATGGAAAAGGAAGAAAAAGATATGCTTGTAAGACCGACATGTGCACCGCACTACTACAGGATTGTGCTTCAGAAGTCAAAAGAAGAGGGTGAGAAATTTGAGCGCAGGTCTTTAAAATTTTCTACAGGCGGTGCAAAGGGATGCATTGCAGGTCAGCTTATTGCCCTTATAGATGTGGATGGAAATATTCTTCCATGCAGTTATTTTCCAAAGTCAGCAGGAAATATAAGAGAAAAGTCGTTTAAAGAAATATGGGAAAATTCTGAACTGTTTGAAGAACTGAGGGATTTTAATAGATATAAAGGCAAATGCGGCTCCTGTGAATTTATTGGTGTATGTGGAGGCTGCAGGGCAAGGTCTTATTCGGTATATGGTGACTATCTTGATGAAGAACCGTTCTGTCAATACATACCACGCAGATTAGCGCAGAAGAGAAAACGCAGATGATCACAGATAGAATATCTGTGTTCATCTGTGCTAAACGGAGGTTTAGATGAACGATACATTCCTGAGAGCGTGTCGTGGAGAGGCTGTTCCCTATACACCTGTCTGGATTATGCGACAGGCTGGAAGATATTTGAAACAGTATCAAAAAATAAGAAAGAAGGTTGATTTTCTGACCCTTTGCAAAACCCCTGAACTTGCAACTGAAGTCACGATCCAGCCGGTTAATGCCCTCGGGGTTGATGCCGCAATTTTGTTTTCGGATATCCTTATCCCGGTTGAGGCAATGGGTATGAAGCTTGAGTTTTTTGAGAAAAAAGGTCCGGTGCTGAATCCACCCATGACAGATGAAGCTTCTATTATGAAACTTTCGGTCCCCAACCCGGAGACCGATCTGAATTTTGTCATGGAAGCCATAGAAATTTTACGCGGAGAGCTCAGGACAAGGGTGCCGTTAATCGGTTTTTCTGGAGCCCCTTTTACCACCGTTACTTATATGATTGAGGGCGGAACATCAAAGAATTTTCTCCACACTAAAAAAATGATTTTTCAGGCTCCAGAATTATATGCGGTTTTGATGGATAAGGTAACACATACAATAACAGAATATCTCAGGGCCCAGATAAAGGCGGGAGCACAGGCTGTACAGTTGTTTGATACGTGGGCGGGATTGTTTTCACCGGCGGACTATAAAGAGTTTGTCCTGCCATATGTTAAGAAAGTAATAGAGGAACTGAAAAAATGGCAGCATATTGAAAACAGAGGGCAGATACCGGTTATTTATTTTGTAGGTGAGTGCGGCGGCCTGCTTGAAGAGATAAAAAAATGTGGTGCTGACGTAATAGGCATTGACTGGAGAATCAATATAGACGATGCAATAAAGCGGCTTGAAGATAATTTTTCGGTTCAGGGAAATCTTGACCCTTTTTTGTTATTTTTGCCAATGGATAAAATAGGTGAGCGCGTTAAAGACATTTTAAACAGGTCAGTTTCTGCACGCGGACATATCTTCAATCTCGGTCATGGTGTCCTTCCAGAGACCCCTGTTGAAAATGTTGTTGCAATGGTGGAAATGGTTCACAGGTTCAGCAGAAGATAACCGACCCCTGTACACTATCAGGTATTTCGAAGTATAAAAATCAGGGGATTAGGAATTGTTTTTTAAATAATTATTTTATTTAATAAATTTATAATATTTATAAATAGTTCATAACCGTATGTGGGGAATGTGAGGATGAAAACGAAGTTTTTGGAAAAGGCATCTGTAAAATTCCGGAAAACAGAAAAAGAGACTAAAAGGGGGTAGTAAATACAGAAAAACAAAAATAATAAGCGGGATACGCAATGAAGCCAAAAAGACGGAATTCATTACCCAGAAGATATCTCGCGATAATAATCGCAATTTGCACATGGATAATATTGTCTGTTTTGGTATTTTTTGTGGTGCGCAACAGGGAATACCAAAGCATACAAACTGAATTTAAACTAGCCGTCAATGATCAATTTAATGCATTACAGAAAGAAATAACTGCTGATTTCGATGCAGTCCAATTTATTCATTCCTTATATCAAGGTTCTCAACAGGTAACCAGAGAAGAATTCCGAACATATGTCAAACCGATTATCCTACATCATTCAACTTTTCAGGCTATGGAATGGGTACCGCGCGTTCTGCACACACAGAGAAAGGCTTACGAGCAGGCTGCGCAAGAGGATGGGTATCCCGATTTTCAGATAACCGAACGAGACGCGCAGGGAAAAATGGTTAGAGCCGGCAAACGCAATGAATATTTCCCGGTCTATTATATGGAGCCTTACGAAGGAAATGAGATTGCCTTGGGTTTTGACCTGGCTTCAGATCCAGGACGGTTAAAGGCCTTGGATAAATCACGTGATACCGGAGAAATGATAGCCACTTCACGAATCACATTGGTGCAGGAAGCTGCTGATCAATATGGTTTCATGGCGTTTTTGCCCGTCTATCGTAAGCAGGCGCCGACAGATACAGTTGAGCAGCGACGCAAGAACCTGCTCGGCTTTGTATCAGGAGTTTTTCAAATTGGACAGATGATAGAGGAATCATTGACCTATCTGCAGACAGAAGGAATTGATATTTATTTTTATGACAAGTCGGTTTCTCCAGATGGGCAGTTTCTTTACGCGCGTTTAGGGCATCCGCAAAACGATACAGGTCAGACAACTGTACAGGAAAAGAGGGGATACAGAAGCAGATTAGAGATATCTTATTTGTTAAATATGGCAGACCGGCAATGGCTGGTCCTGTTTAAAGCTGGCCCGGAATTTGCTGCCTGGAGATGGACATGGCAATCCTGGGGTGTTTTGGTTGGCGGGCTTTTATTTACAATTTTGCTTTTCCTGTCCCTGCTAGTTAACCTTCGCCG
>CAYFYW010000174.1:0-1789 GCA_964347425.1 uncultured Nitrospirales bacterium | reverse complement strand
AAGAGCAGATAATCCTGGGCAAGTGGACTGAGGAGAGATTAGATTATCTCCTGAGTGAATCATCAAAGATAAATGATTCCCGCAAACGGATAGATTTCCTTTCGGCAAGATTTCTCAACACTGAATACAGAGAATCAACTTTAATTGGAGACATAAAAACTCCCGAGGTCTTTGTTGTAAACCTTAAAGAGGTTGACTGTTTCACATTTCTTGATTATGTCGAGGCGATGACACTATCTACATCATTTGCCGGGTTCAAAAAAAATCTGAAAAAAGTGAGATACCGCCTGGGAGAGATTGCTTTTGAAAACAGGAATCACTTTTTCACTGACTGGAGGGAATTTAATGCGGATCTGGTTGATGATGTAACGGAACTTGCAGGCGGCGGGACAGTCAGGCGTATCAAAAAAAACTTGAATGAAAAAGATGATGGAACATATTTTATTCCGGGAGTTCCCTGCAGAGAACGGGAAATTGTATTTATTCCTTCGGAGGCCGTTGACGAAAAAGTTTTCGGAAAACTGAGATCAGGTGATTATATCGGGATATATTCGGAAAAACCAGGGCTGGATGTATCGCACGTAGGGATTGTTATCAGAGACGGAAAAAACATAAATGTAAGACATGCTTCTTCATTAGAAAAACATAGAAAGGTGGTTGATGAGGATCTTAAGGATCATCCGGGAGTCAAACCGGGAATCATCGTGTTAAGGCCGAAGGGTCAGCCCAAATAATGCATTATCTGTATTAATTTTAATTCAGAGAAAATTGATGATTAAATGATTTCAGAAAAACATAAGGCCATATTAAAAGCGATCTGGAGCAGACGTATGTTTGTGGCCCTGGTCATGGGTTTTGCCAGCGGCCTGCCGCTGCTTTTGACCAAGGGGGTATTGCAGGCATGGATGAAAAAAGAGGGCATAGATTTATCATTAATCGGATTGACAAACCTTCTTGCTGTTCCTTATTCAATTAAATTCCTGTGGGCCCCGGTATTTGACCGTTACACCCTTTCTTCCCTTGGCAGGAGAAGGGGCTGGCTGCTTGTGGCACAGACAGCGCTGGTACTCTCGATTGCGGGGATGGGCCTGAGCGATCCCAGGAGCAGCCCGTTAATGTTAGTTGTCGCTGCGCTTATGGTAACGTTCTTCAGCGCTTCACAGGACATCGTTATAGATGCCTACAGAAGGGAGGACCTGGCAGATGAAGAACTTGGCCTGGGTTCCGCGTTATATGTCCTGGGATATCGCATAGGCATGCTGCTGTCTTCAGGAGGCGGCCTTATCATGGCTGACTATATGTCATTTCATATGGTATACATGATTATCGCTGCCTGCATGTTGCCGTCAATAATTACCACCCTTTTAACACCTGAACCCCGGGTTGCTGAAACGCCGAGATCCTTAAGGGAAGCGGTGATCGACCCTTTAATCGAATATTTCAGCCGCAAGGAAGCACTCTGGATGCTTTCCTTTATTCTTATGTATAAAATAGGCGACATTATGGCAAGCAATATAACTACTCCATTTTATATGGATTTAGGTTTTACGTTGACGGAAATTGGAGCGATAACAAAACTGCTTGGTTTCTGGGCAATCATTGCGGGCGCTTCAGTAGGCGGTGTGATTATGCTGCGGCTGGGGATCAACCGCTCCTTATGGGTCTTTGGTTTTCTTCAGGCAATATCAACCGCAGGCTTTGCGGTGCTCGCGTATATCGGTTACAGCATTCCTGCCCTCGCCGCAGTGATCGGTTTCGAGAATTTAAGCGCCGGCATGGGGACCGCCGC
>CAYFYW010000173.1:0-13042 GCA_964347425.1 uncultured Nitrospirales bacterium | reverse complement strand
TTCCGGTTTTACCTTATTCGGAAATATTAAATACCCTTTAAAAGAAGAACGAACCGTATTGAACCTGTATGCTGAGAGGACATCAGAAGAGTCTTCCTATTCTACGAACAGCTATTTCGAAAAAAATATTATAGGTATTAAATTAGATCATCAATTTTTAGAGCGTCTCTGGTTTAATGGAGGAAGTTTTCTCCAGAGAAACCGGTACCCGACTGAAACCACAGAAGGTTCTGATACCGCAAAAAGAAGGGATACGCTATGGGGGATAGGTACGGGATTAAAATATGAAATCAGGGAATGGCTGTTTTTCAAAACAGATTATAAATTCAAAGAGCGTGATTCGAATTTCGATGTTTTCGATTATAACGATCATAATGTTTCAGCACAGGTGCTGGTTACGCTTTGATAGAGGAGAAATAGAACGATGAAAATGAAAAAAAATAAATTGATAATAACGACCATGACCTGTCTGCTGGTGGTTTTACCATACCTTTCTTCCGATTTCGTGGCAAACGCAAAAGACATTCCTGATGCAAAATTAATTAATGTAGAGATAAGAGAAATAGATTCAGAAAATACCACGGTAATAATCACTACGGATGTTCCCGTAGAGTACAGGTATTTTAAACTCGATAAACCTCCTGTTCTAGCTATAGATTTATTGAAGACCATTCATGCCTTGCCAAAAAACAATCTATCAGTCGCTAAAGGAATGGTCACCGGAATTCGTACCGCCCAGAACAGGGTCAAGCCTGCCAAAGTAACCAGAGTAGCATTAGACCTTATCTCTGGAAACACACCTTATAAAGTGACTAAATCTAAAAACCATATAATAATTGAAACGGGTCGAGGTGCGGGAAAACCAGGGAAAGGGGGTGAGAAAAGAGTTGAAGCAGAAGTTCCTGCCACTCCTCAACCTGAAGGGATAACAGCAGGTTCACAAACCATGGATTATCGTCTCGGTCCTGATGATGTCCTGAAGATAATTGTTTACAGAGAGGAAGAACTTGATAGAAAAGTAAGGGTTTCCTCCGACGGATATATCTCACTCCCGCTTTTAGGAAAAGTTCGGGCCGAGGGCTTTACCGTCTCAGAATTGGAAAGCAGTATAACAAAAAAATTTAAAAGATATCTTAAAAAACCCCATGTAACAGCTTTTATTTCAGAATACAGCACTATTACTGTAACCGGTCAGGTCAAAAAACCCGGTTCCTTTCCTTTAAAGGGAGAACTTTCTGTAATTGAGGCGATAGGTCTTGCAGGAGGGTTCACCAAATATGCATCCCGAAATAATGTAAAAATTATGCGTATTAAAAACCGCAGGCAAAAGACCATTTTGGTGAAGGTGGAAGATATAAACAAGGAAGGGGACAAGTCAAAGGACGTTTCACTTCAACGCGGGGACATTGTCTTTGTGCCGGAACAATACAGCACTATTACTGTAACCGGCCAGGTCAGAAAACCCGGTTCCTACCCTTTAAAGGGAGAGCTTTCTGTAATCGAGGCGATAGGTCTTGCAGGGGGGTTCACCAAATATGCATCCCGAAATAATGTAAAAATTATGCGTATGGATAATGACAGGAAGAAACCTATTAAAATTAAAGTAAGAGTAGGGGACATAAGTAAGGAAGGGGACAAGTCAAAGGACGTTTCACTTCAACGCGGGGACATTGTCTTTGTGCCGGAGAGTTTATTTTAATAAAGATGCAAACACAACCATACCTTCAAAACTATCTTCAGTTAATCATGCGTCGGCGCTGGGTAATTTTTACCTTTTTTATTGTACTTGTAGCGGCTGTGCTGATAGGATCGCTTAAGCAGACGCCTATCTATGAGTCAAGTATTACCCTTATGATAGAACGCAAAAGCCCTCATGTTATTTCAGTCCAGGAAGTTTCCCCTCTTGGTACGGAAGACTTACGTGCCTACAGGGATTATTACGAAACACAATATAAGCTGATTAAAGGCCGCCTCCTTTTGAAAAGGGTGTCTGATTCCCTGGACTTGAATGGCGATAACGTCCCCCGGGAAAGAAACGTGGTTGAAGAACTCATAATGTCCATAAAAGTAACGTTCATAAGGAACGGTTTAATCAAAGCAGCCAATTTCCTCGGTCTGAGCAACGATGGCGCGGATGAAGAAATTAATTCTGTTGAGAGACTCTCGCAGGCCATGGAAGTTAAACCTGTCAGAAACAGCCAGCTGGTCGAGATAATTGTGGAAGACCCCGATCCCGTAATGGCAGCAAAGATAGCTAATACAGTTGCCGATGAGTATATCAGGCAGAATCTCGAAAGAAACACACATGCAGCCACCAGTGCCGCTGAGTGGCTTTCAAAAAAGATAAAGGAGCAGAGACAAAAGCTTAAAGAAGCTGAATTGGCACTCCAGAAGTACAGAAAGCGACACAACATCAATATTCTTCCACAGACAAAAGGACAGAGCGCTGTCGAAGATATAAAGGCGGAATATGCTCGATTACAGGCTTTACTGGCAAATTATTCCCAGCGTTACACTGAAAAACACCCCAAAATGATTGAACTCAGAGCCCAGATAAATTCATTAAGGAACAAAATCCACGGTTTGGAGGATTTTGATAGAGGCAGTAAAACAATGGAATACATGGTTCTTGAAAGGGAAGTTCAGACTAACAAGCATATGTATGAAACTCTCCTGGCGCGGCTAAAAGAAATTGATCTGTCAAGCACTTTAAATGTCAATAATATCAGCATAATAGACAGGGCGGAAGTACCGGAAAAGCCCTCAAAACCGAACTTGCCACTAAATATGGCCCTATCGGTTGTGGCAGGTCTTGTAATGGGCATTGGTCTGGGATTCTTTGTCGATTACATGGATACAACCATAAAATCGCCGCAGGATATAAAAGATATCCTTCAAATCCATTTTTTGGGGAACATACCAAGATTCAAAGGGAAGGATGAAGCAGAGAAAAACAGGATAGTACATTTTCAACCCAGATCCCCTGTATCCGAAGCGTATAGAGAGATCCGGACAGAAATCCTCAATTTAACGCCAAAAGACAGGAATTCATCGATACTCATAACAAGTGCAGAGCCGAAGGCAGGCAAGACGATTACAGTTGTAAATTTAGGCATAGCCCTGTCTCAAAAAGGAAATAATGTTTTACTTGTGGACACCGATTTACGAAAACCCCAAATCCATAAGATATTTGATTCAGGCAAGACAGCAGGTTTAAGCGGGTATTTATCGGGCGATATAAATTTAGACTCAATTATCAAGGATACGGAAATTGAAAATCTGAAGGTTGTGACATCAGGAAAAGTTCCTAATAATCTCTCTGAAATTATAAGCTCCGATAGAATGAGTGAATTTATTAGTGGTTTAAAACAAAAATTCGATTTTGTGCTTTTTGATTCTCCCCCTATTGCCAGCGTCACAGATGCCGTTATATTGGCAGATTTGGTTGATGCAACAATTCAGGTGGTCCGAAGCGGCAAGTCCCATGTACCAACGACATTAAGCGTAAAAGAAAAGCTGGCAAACACAAAGACAAAAATTTTGGGAGTTATCCTTAATGATTTAAAAACCTACCACGATGATTATTATTACTATAAATATTATCGGTACTACAATGAAAAAGCCAAGGAAAGGAGAGCAGTCAAATAAGGAAATTAACCATTCAGCCATAGACAGACCCCGTTTAAACAGTAAGGGATCATCTCCAGAAAAGCTGGTAAAATCATAAGAATTCAAGTGAATATTATCATTTATCAATTATCATACTTGTCCAAAATAAAGTATTTACGGAGGCTGAACACCTCATAAACACAATGAATCGACTGTTTTTTTTGAATGTCAGACCTCATTTTGATAAAAGAGGTAACAGGGAATAATTGTACTATCGAAATACTGATAAATAAATGTTGCTTATATATAAGCGGTGTCGTCATTGTGTTTCTTCGGCATCCAGCCTTCCTGTTTATGATTGTTTTGGACAGTAGTGATCAATTATCATTTTAAAATGCTATATGACAGATTGATTGAATCCTGTCTGATCCTTTTAATTATCTTTACCCCCCTTGCTTACGGTTCAGTCCAGCCGTGGTCAATTGCCATCTTCGAAGTAACCGCAGCCTTGATGTTCCTCATCTGGATTTGTAAAATACTCGCAAATGGTAGATTTGAATTAGTCCATAATCCACTGACACCGTTCATCTTTCTCTTCATTTTCTATGTTTTTCTCCAGATTTTAACCTTGAGCCTGAACTCTGGAATCCGGAACCCGGGATCTATATATGGGTGGGCTACCAAAACAGAGCTTCTCAAGATTATCTCATACGCGCTGATTTTCTTTGTTACCCTTAACACGATAAAAACGAGCCGTCAAATTACCCTGATTCTGTCAATCATTATAATTGTCGGGTTTATGATGTGCATTTTTTCGCTTATGCGCTACTTCGGAACAAACGCTCCCCGCGGCATCATAAATCCGGACCACTTTTCCGGTTACCTGGGAATGATTATCCCCCTTGCTTTAGGCTTTCTCCTTGCACCTTCACTGACCGCGATACGCTCTTCAGTTTACGCCAAACGATTCTTACTTATCTTCTGCATGGTCGTGATGAGTTCAGCTTTATTTTTTACCATGTCCCGATGCGGTATGTTCAGTTTTATCGCTTCCTTCCTGTTCATGTCAATTCTGGCATGGGGAAGGAACTCAACAAGGGGACGGAGATGGATTTTATCGGCGGCATCACTTTTTATTTTTATTACCATTGCATGGCTTGGCGCGACACCTGTAATAGAAAGGATATTAAGTGTAAAAGTTGAAATTGTATCACGGGATTTTGGCGGCAGACTTCCTATCTGGCAGGGAACTCTAAATATAATAAAGGACTATCCGATATTCGGCACCGGCCTGGGCACATTCAGCTATATTTTCCCAAAATATCAACCCGCCCAGATTATGTCAAAACATTACACCTATGCCCACAGCGATTTCTTGGAACTTCTCTCTGAAGTCGGAATAGCGGGATTTAGCATATTCCTGTCCGGATTGATTGTTATTGCAAGCTATGGGTTCAGGCGCTTCAGAAAGCGTCATGACCCATACGTTATAGGTATGTCTATAGGTATCCTGGGCTCAATGGCAAACATCTTCATCCATTCGTTCTTCGATTTCAATATGCACATTCCTTCGAGCGCTATCTTGGCTGCAATCATTCTGGCTCTGTTTATTTCAACCCTTAATTACAAACAGGATAATATCTCCTCCAAAAATCCTCCCCTCCCTGACCGGTATCTTTTGTTCTCCATGCGTCATGTCTTCTGCGTAACAGCTATTCTGTTAACCTTTTTATATATATTGTCATCTGCCAAACCTGCCGTTGCAGACTATTATTTTCAGAAGGCCGATACACCAATCGCACTGCAGACCAAAGGATTAGTTTTTAAAGCTATCAACCTTGAACCAGACAATGCTGCCTATCATTACTCCCTGGGTAAAATGTATTCTGAACAGTCAACCATCAACGAACGACTTTTGGCCTATAAAGAGGCTGTTCGATTGAATCCACACAATTCTAAATACCGTCAGTCCCTTGCCTGGACGTATGGCCAACTTGCAGATTTGTCCAATCTATCATCTGCGAGTTATCAGCAATCAACCGAGAATTACAAAGGAATGGCTATTCGTGAATTCGAAACTGCTATAAGCCTTGAGCCCAACAACCCTTACCGCCACCGTGCTTTTGCCATATGGCTGCTTCAGCATCCGGGTGAAGAAAATATAAAAAAAACGGAAGACGAATACAGGAAAGCGATTGTCATAGAACCGGCGCTGGCAATATCCGCTTTATATGATTATGAAAAAATTCAAAAAGAGACTTCAGGGTTAAAAAATATTATTCCCGATACCCCGCGGGCATACCACGAATTTTCAAAATATCTCAAGCAAAGAGGATTAAATGGGGAAAGCAGAGACTCTCTAAAAAAAGCATCTGACCTCTGGAATGAGCTGGCCCGGCAGAACTTCCTTGGAGACATTGAAAATCAGATAGCATTCATCAGGTTCAGCATCGATACAAAAGACTATGAGCAGGTTATTAGAGAAGCAAGGGATGTCCTTGAAAGTGACCCCGGCAATTTCTGGGCCCGTTATTGGCTGGGAATCGCCTATCTCAATCTCGGGAAGCCGGACAGGGCGATTTCCGAGCTCAAGCAGTCAATTATGGCTGATCCCGAAAATATATGGGGATATATTGCGCTTGCCAGAGTCTATGAGCAAAAGGGTGACCTGCGAAAGGCTCTCTTGCAATGGGAAACGGGTTTGAGAATCGAGGGAGATAACCCCAGTGTTATACGGGGATTACAGAATATCCGGCAAAAAATGCATATCACCGTTTCCCGGGACAGGTAACTGATATTCAGGGGAATCTTTAAGGATAAATTTATGTAATACTCCCATGCAAAGGCCAGAATGCATGTTTCATATTTCTTTGGACAGAAAACCCGCTTATGAGAGAACATTTGCAGGTGCGGTTTTTTCCCTGTTTATGACACAGTGGATTTTGCTCTTCTTCCAGTCTGCAAATGCAATCATCACTGCCAGGCTTCTCGGTCCTGAAGGAAAAGGGATTTATACTGTCTGCCTGCTCATTCCGGCAGTTGCTTATCTCATCCTGTCTGTTAATATTAAAAATGCAAACACATATTTGGCTGCCAGATACGAATATTCTCCTGCCGAGCTTTTCTCATTCTCATTCTTCATGGCGGGTATAATCAGTATTTTATCTTTTATCCTCTTTATGGTTATCCCGGGAGATTTAATTGCAAAGGCTATCCCAAATTTTGTTTCTGATCTCTGGATCCCGGTCGGAATTCTCTTTACTCTCACCCTGAGTTTCAATTTCCTGCTTGGACTCCTGCTTGGCTGGCATCTGATTCGTTCCATGAACATCGCCAGGATAGCACAGGCATTCAGCACCTCTGTCTTCCTGTTATCTTTGCTCGTCTTTATCGGGGAAAAACCTTTCTACGCGGTTGTAGCCGTTGCACTCGGGACACTGACAGCCAACATCCTGCTCGTGGCATATTCATTCAGGCACAGCGCAACGTTATCGCATCGCGTCCCGGGGAGTCTTGTGAAAGAAAACCTGACGTTCGGGGTAAAAGGCTATGCAGGTAGTTTATTCCAGTTTTTCAATTACCGCTTTGATATATTCCTGGTCAACTATTTTCTCAGTGCATCGCAGGTCGGTCTATACGCCGTCGCCGTCTCTCTGGCAGAGTTGCTGTGGTATTTGCCGAACAATGTGGCAAGCATTCTCTTTTCACGGGTAGCCCGGCAACGGGATGAATATCCCTTTTCAAAGGTCAAACAGGCATTTCGTCTTACCTGGGCTATAGTCGGTATCGGTATTCTCTGTTTTGTGTTCTTAAGTAAAGGCATCATAGTTACCCTGTTCGGTGAATCTTTCGCCGATTCTTATGCTGCCCTTCTATGGCTTCTTCCCGGAGTATTCTGCCTGAGCACAAGCAAGGTAATGACCGGCTACTTTAACGGAAAAGGCCTTCCCCAGTATGGATCCATATCTTCAGGGGTTTCTTTTTTTGTTACCATTGTCGCAGACATTTACTTCATCCCGAGGTTAGGTATAAAAGGTGCCGCTATTGCCTCAAGCGTTTCCTATGCGGTCGGGACCATTATAGTTCTGTTCTTTTTCATAAAAAAGACTTCGATCCCACTTTTTTCACTCTTCACTTTCTGTCGTGAAGACTGGGGCGTATTATTTAATGCTTTAAGAGGATCAAGGCAGTGAAAAAAGAAAATCTGATACTGATATCCATTTGTGCCTTCGCTGTTCTCTCGGCAGCGTTGATATTCGGGCCTTTATCATCTCTTGCAGTCATAACTTTTGCCGGTGTCAGTATTATTTTTATTCTCAGGCCCTTTTATGGAATCGTTGCCCTGGTTTTGCTTCTCCCACTGGAAATCGTCCTGGCCTCTGGTGAAACAGGGAGCAGAATTTCTCTTTTAAAGCTCGTTTCTTTCCTCACATTCGGGGGGATTTGCCTCAGGTTTCTGTCCTCCCGGCGGGCCTTCCACCGGTCGCCGGTAAACCGATATATACTTCTCTTTATGTTCGCCTGGGTCTTATCACTTGTTTCAGGCGACAATCCAGATACTTCTTTGGCCCTTGTTAAGGACATTGTATGGTTTGTTTCACTTTTTCTTATCGGTCTATATGGCGTGGAATCGGTTGAGAAAGGGAAGACTTTAATGACTATTTTCCTGCTGGTAATGGCACTCATCTCCTTATTCGGGTACTTCCAGGTGATCGCAGGTTCCCGCTGGATATCCTCGTTTATCTTTTCTCCCGCAGGAGAACTGCTGAGCGGTCCCTGGACTCGCGAGATCCAGCAATGGGACGCACAGGGAAAACCTCTTTACTGGTATATTGGTTTAGACTCTCCCCGTATCGTGGGAACGTTCTACTCACCTAACTACTACTGTGCATTCCTTGGTTACCCTGTCTCTTTTGCTCTGGCATATTTTCTCAGGGAAGAAGGCAAAGAAAAGTCTGTTGCGCTATTCCTGTGGCTCCTTTTTACGGGCAATGTGATACTGACCTACTCAAGAGGGGGATGGCTGGCATTTTTCCTTTCCACCTTAACAGTCATCATTATTGCCCGCAGGTCGATCAAACCATCAATTATATTTTTAGTCTCTATCCCCCTGATGCTGGGGATTTTAGCTATTACTGACACGTTTTCCCTGATAAGCGAGCGCTTTTTATCATTAACAGAACCTGTTCAGTCCAATCCCCGTTATGACATGTGGGTAGCAATACTGGAACAAATCAAGCAAAAACCCATCTTTGGATATGGATACTGGGGTGAGGTTTTTACCAGAAGATATCCATACGGAGTACATGCTCACAACCTGTATCTCGAATTGCTTTATGCAGTCGGAATTACGGGGATATCTTTTTTTCTTGTGATTGTTGTCAAAACGATGCATGCAGCTTTCAGGGGAAGGGAAGCCCCGGGATTTCACGGCACCTATTCCATCGGATATTTCGGGGCTCTCGTATGGTTCCTCTGTCATAATGCAGTTGATTTTCAGTTTCATCACGCAAAAAATGGTGGTGTTTTCTGGCTGAGTCTTGGAATCTTTTTCGCATTATGGAACTGCAGGAAGGAAACCGAAGCATGATATTGTTCGGGGTCGTCATTCTCGCTGGAGCAATAACAGTATCTATTCTGTTCAGGCACGGCAGTTTCGAGCCGATATATCTGTTTCTTGCTCTTCTTGAAATAATATTTCTTTTTCCGGGGCCGAAGAGATGAGAGTGCTTTTCATCACAAGGGATTTCTTTCCCCTGACAGGGGGTGTAGCTAACTTTATTCATAATCTGGCTAACGAGATGGGTCGGGAAGGACATACTGTCTGGGTTCTGGCTCCCGAAAAGAAAGGGTACAAGAACATCAGGGCCGAAAACTACAATATCTGCTGGTGCCCGGTCTGGCGGCGCCTGTCATCCCTGCCTTTCATTTTTCATACACTTCGTATTGCCCTAACCCGAAAGATGAAAAAAGTCTTTCTCGGACATTTTATGGCCACACATGCTCTCGGGAGCCTGATACTCAGACTTGCATTCAATGTCCCTTATGCAATACTCACCCACGGCAACGACCTGAGATACAGCAGCAGTACGTCAGTCGATAAAATCACCGCAAACTTTCTCTTAAGCAGAGCGACACTAGTAATCTGCAATAGCCGCTTTACAGCTAAAAAGTTAAGGGAGAAAAACTACAGCGGGAAAATAAAAATATTGCATCCCGGGGTAGACACAAACATTTTCCGGCCTGAGACAGATTCATCTGAAATCAAAGAGAGATATCATCTGGATGGACGAAAGGTTATAATTACCGTTGCCAGACTGGTAGACAAGAAAAACGTTGACGGGGTGCTCAGGGCACTGCCAAAAGTGATTGAGTATGTGCCCAATGTTTTATACCTGATAATAGGTGAAGGCAAAAAGGAAGAAGAACTAAAAAAGCTGGTCGATGAACTGAAAGTGAATGACTATGTCCGGTTCCTGGGAAAAAGGGAACATAACCAGCTTTCCGGGTATTACTGCGCCTGCGACCTCTATGTAATGCCCTCTCGGGAAGAAAAAAGATTCAGGGACACAGAGACCTTTGGTATTTCTTATATAGAGGCCAATGCCTGTGGGAAACCGGTTATAGGCGGGCGCTCAGGTGGAGTAAGTGACGCGGTGATCCATGGAAAAACCGGGGTTCTGGTTGACCCTTATAATCCCGGGGAAATTGCCAATGCCATAATAAACATTTTAACGGACGATCAGACCGCCAGGAGTCTCGGTGAAAAGGGCAGAATGCGAGCCGAAGAGGAGCTCAGCTGGAAAAATGTCGGTAAGCGTTTTGAAAAAGTCATGATCTCAGTCTGAGAAATTCACGGAAAAGAATCAAAGGAAGTTACATGCGAGGCATAACAATCCTGTGGTTCGGCCAACGGTGGGATAAATATCACCGGCGAGACAGGGAACTAATATCTCACTTGATTAAGAACCCTGATATCAACCACGTAATTCTCATTGAGCCGCCACTTTCTCTGACATCTATTGTGAATCTTTGGCGGCACAATTATGATGAAGATGCAAGAGACACATGGCAGCGCATACTACGCCACGGATTTTTCTGGCAACCGGAGCCGGACATATGGGTTGCCTCTCCCCTCGTGCCGCTGATAGGGAGGAGAACGCTATTTTCATGGTTGAGCACTATTTCCAGGATACTTACAGCTAAATTTGTTCTCCGGAAATTGTCTGTGCGGTGTGTGGTCCTGTGGATTGGCAGCCCTTACTGCACATCATCTCTCGTGGGCAAATTTAGAGAAGATATAATTTGTTACAGCCTTTGTGAGGATTTTCGGGAGAAGGATCATGGTAACAGACAGATGATTCAAAATGAAGATGCCGAGATAAGCAATAAAGCCAATTTGATATTTGTTGTTTCAGAAGGGCTCTATCTTCAACACAAGGAATTCAGAGAAAAGACCTACTTGATTCCTAATGGAATAGATGTTGAGTTCGTCACAAACCAGAAAAAAACTGGTCATGAACCAGAAGACATTATGAAGATTCCCCGCCCGATAATAGGGTTTGCCGGAGGAATTAATAAAAATATAGACCTTAACCTGATATTTTATCTGGCCCAACAACGACCGGAATGGTCCATTGTTATCGTTGGACCTTTATCCGAAAATGCCAGCGCTAAAGTAGCGCAATATCCTTCGTTGAAGAATCTTCATTTTCTGGGAAGCCGGCCGTTTGAATGTATACCAGCATATATTGATCATTTTGACGTATGCCTTTTACCTTATGTAGAGAACAATAGAAATCGATGTGTCAGCTCAATGAAGTTGCGGACATACCTGGCTCTGGGCAAACCCGTGGTGGCAACTCCTGTTGCAGATGCAGAAAAGTTCGCAGATGTTATTGAACTGACTTCAGGAAACCGGGGTTTCCTTGATGCAATATCGAAAGCGCTTGCTACAAATTCCTCTGATGCCGGTAAGGCGCGCTTCGCTGCGGTCAGACAGCAAAGCTGGAACCGGCACGCCGAACAAATTTACAGTTTGATAGAAAAAACTCTTCGAAAGTGTAACGATAAGGCAAGGAGATAAGTTTTGTCAAAAGAAAGTGATTATACGTGTTCAGTTTGTAACATCTTACTTTCTGAAACTCTGTTTTCTGTAACGGGAAACGATGGCAAGATCTACCAGTCCATGCATTGTAACCATTGTGATCATATAACCCTGTATCCACCGCCAACAACCCGGGAGCTGAATGACTTTTACAATTATTCGGAGCACCGGGGCGGATATTCTAAAGCACGTTGGGGCAGGTGGAATAAAAAACATAACTTTATCCGTCAGCTCAGAATGATTGGAGAATATATTACGCCCGGCAAAATGCTGGAAGTGGGATGCGCTGAAGGGACTTTCCTGGCGACCGCACAACAGATGGGATGGGAGGTATATGGCGTTGAGCTAAGTCATCCATTATCTGCGATTGCCCGTAACAGGCACGGCCTAACTGCTGTCTTTACAGGCACAATTGCCGATGCCGGCTTTGAAGACCGCAAATTCGATCTGATAGTTTTATCGCATATCCTTGAGCACTTCCATGATCCATACGAATTATTAGACGAAGCGGTAAGAGTCTTACATCCCGGTGGGATAATTTTTGTCGCTGTACCGCATATAAACAGTCGATTTATCAGGGTTATTGAAAAGTTACCTTCGAAAAAAATCCAGGATAAGATTCTCATCTGTGGAGGATCGATCTATCCGCCCAACCACCTGGTTGCTTATTCATTAGAATCTCTGCGTATAGCTCTTCGAAAAGTCGGCTGTAAAATCCTGGCTGTCAATGCCAAGGGTAGAAGACGTCCGTTGTCGTCAGGCTTCGGGGAATGGGCGCTTGGTTATCTGTTTTGGTTGGTGGGAAGTGTAACAGGATGGCAGCCTATTCTGGAGGTAATAGTCTGTAAGAACGAGCAGGGATAATGCGAGAGAGGCTTTACTGATACAGTGCTCGCTGGAATTATCATCTAGGAGAGAGCAGTTGGACGTAGTTGTTTTTACAACTCGTGACTGGCGAGAATATCAACGCCGGCCGCATTATACGGTTTTGTCGAAGTATGCGCGTGTGCTGGCGGTAGAATTGCCGGTGACGCCGTTTGCAGTTATTCAAAACTTAAAGAAAGTTATTGAGAAAGCAGGTGGCAGGCTGGGATTGCGTCAGGAGAACGATGCCCTCTTCATATATACCCCCCTGGCCCTCATGCCGTACGGGGTTGCCTACAGACACGATTGGCTCAGTCTGATAAATGCCAGGAGTATTGCCATTGGTCTAAGTCATGTTCTGAAAAAGCTTGGTTTTACAAATTGGATCCAGGTATTTTTTCTTCCACAGCAGGCGGGTCTCCAGAATATCCTTTCCCCGGCATTGCGATGCTTTGAAATTGT
>CAYFYW010000172.1:0-2049 GCA_964347425.1 uncultured Nitrospirales bacterium | reverse complement strand
CAGGATTTTTGTTTTTTGCCTTTTCGATCACATTAATTCCATCAACATCTTTCATCTTCAGATCAGTCATAACGAGATCGAAATCAGAAGCATCCAGTTTATTGAGGGCTTCAGCGCCGCTTGTTGCCGTTACCACTGAATAGCCCTCTTTCTGCAGAAAACGGTCCAGGTTCCTGACTACAATCTTTTCATCATCTACTACCAATATTCTCGATCTCTTATGCTTGACCAGTATCTTTACAGACAAATGTTCGAGGATTCTCTGTTTGATCTCGTCCAGACCATAATGTCTTTCATTTAAAATCTTCTCCGCCCGTTCAAGATCAAGATTGTCTTCAGTCTTTTTATCCCATGGAAGGCCTATAAGATAATCGATATACGTAAGCCCTATCGTATATTCAGCAGTGCTCTGGCTGATCTTGGATAACATCTCCAGTTCCTTGTTGGCGAGCTTCTGAACATAGGGAGGCATACTTGTCGAGACAATCGTCTGCCTCAACTCTTCTATAGTTTCAGCCTGGAGTTGATCTTCTGATTTTTTAAATAAACCCATGTCGTTATCCGTTGTCCGTTATCTGTTGTCCGTTTTTTTCACGGTCAACTGACCACGTTTTTTGTCAATCACTGACTTTACTTTATCAGTATAACAAATTTTGGCTCTTTCGTATTAAAGTTGAAATGGATGTAAAGGATTCAGGGGGTCCCCCGCCCCGCTTCCGAGCTTATTATTTGTTGCAAACTGAAACCATACATCTATATTCGCAACAGCTATGAAACCCTTTGATTCCTTTGGTAATTTGTATTATAGATTTTTTTCGGTTGCAATGTGCAACGAATCCGACATTTAGCCTTTATTAATAAAAAACTTAAATCCATTTAAAAATCAAGACCTTAACTTGAATCACGCCTTCTGGCATTGAAATTGATACATAAAAAATAAACTGGCAATGATATAAACCCTATTAAAAAAGAAGGAAATCATGAAAAACTTTTTAAAAAAATTTGAAGATATCTATTCAGCAGTCGCCTTTGCAGAAGCTGGAGAGCATGAGACAGCAAAGGAAATCGTGAGGAGCGAAAAGAGAACCCAAAAGAGAGACAAAACCCGCAAACAATTAAGGGCGCCTGGAATCAAGAGATAAACTTTTAATTATCCGGTAGGGACAAACTGCCGTTCGCCCCTACCCTTTAAAATATATAAAGAGGTCACTACTGTCCGGTAAAAGTATTCATAAATGTCAATGAATTGTCATTCCCGCGCAGGCGGGAATCCAGACAAAAACTATATGTATGCTGGATTCCTGCTTTCGCAGGAATGACTGAAAAGGTTTATTTATCATTACGTATAATATTTGTGAACTTAAAAAATTAACCGGACACCAATGTAAAGAGGTTTGGAATCATGAAAAAGTGGCTGAAGAAACTTGAAGATATTATGGCGGCTGCAGCGTATGCACAGGCCGGGGAGTTTGAAACCGCAAGAAACACGTTAAAGGAAAACCGCAAAATATTGCTTGCCTTAAAAGGAGAGGAATCAGATGCACTTGCATTCCGGTATGCAGTTAATTCGTGCAAACGTAATGAAGCAGACCTTGAAATTCTGTATACCTTTGATGATTCTCAAGATTTACTGAAACAATTCAAGTCTGAACTTAAAAACAAGGGAGTGGAATACAGTATTATTAAAAGAAACGGCCTTCTGCAAGAAGCGATTCAGGAATATGCAGGTACAAAAAGCAATATAGTTTTTGTTGTTGTTGAATCTCCTGAAGAAATCAATCAAAGAAGCAAAAAGGTGAATATTAATATTTCGGAATCATGGAAAAATTTGAAATGCCCGCTGGTAGTCGTTTCAAAGCCCTCAATGGCATAGTATTTAAATTTCGATGTCCCTACCCTTGTCCTCGTTTTAAAGGAAATGCCTTCCAATGCTGCCAATGTTAGAAGCGTCTTATCCTGTCTGCGTCATCGGCAATCCATTTATCGAAGTTCGTTACTATATATTTCCTAAGAGGACATGTACAAATAAATCTGGCGGCAAAAGGCTTC
>CAYFYW010000171.1:0-2855 GCA_964347425.1 uncultured Nitrospirales bacterium | reverse complement strand
GGGCGGGGTATCGCCAACCACCTCTGCATCCACGAAAGATTCGGCTTCCCAGCCGCCTGCTATTCTCCCCTGAAATTCTACTGGCGGCTGGGCGGACTCGACCGAGTAAAAATTCTCTTAAAAATTGTCTTTATTTTATTCGGCGGCGGCGAAAAATTTATAAAAGGTGTTTTTGCCTTTCTTTAAGGGTGGGTGAAGGCAAGCGCACAAAGGGCGATGCGGAAATCCGAAGGATTGAAGCCGTCCGACTGCGATTGCCGAGGGAGGGATTGGTTATCTATCTAGATTATCCATATGTCCTATTTACATCATTTGCGTTTGCCATACTTCAGATAAACACTGCAGACTTCTCGTTCTTTCGGCTTGCATTTCTTTATTTCCCAACATTGGGTGGTTTCCAGTATTTGCTTTGCGCCTTCGATATTTATGTGTTTTTTCTGCAATAGCTCTTTGATGTATTCAAGGCGATCCATATCGCATTTAGAATAAAACCTGTTTTTTCCCAAACGAGTCGGTTTAACCAATCCTTTTCTTTCCCAAATCCTAAGTGTAGCCGGGCATACTTTTAATGTTTTCGCTACGATACCAATAGTGTAGACCGGTTCTTTATACTCATGTTCCACATCAAACCTCCTATTTTGCATACAGAGGTTTTTATATCATATGTAAACGGTATTGTCAAATGAATTACAATTACTTCTACTCTATGATATCTCCGACTACCGGCTCAACTTTTACTCCTTGCCGCTCCAGATACTTTCTTCCCTTCTCGAAACTCTCCTTGGTACCACTTAACTCTAAAGTTACCTCTCCTACTTTTTCAGTAACCTTTGCTCTTCGGATATTCGGAATTACATCGAACTTTTTTGCCATGGTATAAATTACAGGTTTTTTAATCAACTTCTGGGGAAATATTAAATGTACCATCTTCTTTGCCATAGCCTATCCCTCCTTCTTTCTTAAGCTACAAAATTGCTCATAATCTATCAACTTTGTTACTGTTGGATTCTCCCCGCAGACAGGACATTTCGGATCCTTAGGAACCTTAACCTGCCGAAAAGAAGAATCCAGTGCATTAAATACCAGGAGTTTCCCTGTCAAAAGATTTCCTATTTCTAAGATATATTTCAACACTTCATTAGCCTGAACCGTGCCGATTATTCCTGCAACTGCCCCTAAAATACCTGCCTCCTGGCAACTTGGAACAAGTCCTGGCGGCGGAGGTTCAGGAAAAAGACATCTATAACAAGCGCTTTTATGAGGTAATATTGTTATAGCCTGTCCGTCAAATCTAAATATCCCGCCATGAGAAAGTGGGCGTCCTGATAAAACACAGGCATCATTTATTAAATAACGTGTGGGGAAATTATCCGAGCCGTCAACAATAATGTCATAATCCTGAATAATATCCAATATGTTTTCTGAAGTAAGCCTGAGATTGTAAGTAATAACTTTAACATCGGGGTTTATGCCTACCATCCTTTCTTTTGCGGACTCAACCTTGGCTTTTCCTACGTTTTTATTCGAATGCAGTATCTGTCTTTGAAGATTATTAATTTCAACTTTATCTGAATCTACAATACCGATTGTCCCAATCCCGGCAGAAGCTAAGTACAGCGCACAGGGAGAACCCAGCCCGCCTGCACCTATAATTAAAACTTTGGCATTAAGTAACTTCTCCTGCCCTTTTCCCCCTATATTAGGCAGAATAATTTGTCTGGAGTATCTCTCTATTTGATCTTCTCGTAACTTCATCCTTCGACTCCTTATTTTTATTCCCTCCATCGCTCAGGATGAACCCTGAGCCTGTCGAAGGGTTCATTATCTTCCTCCTGCAATCGCCGGAATTATTGAAACCTCATCGCCGTCTTTCAGCGAAGTTTCATCCCGCTGCAAGAAACGCACATCCTCTTCATTTACATAGATGTTTATAAAGCGGCGCACCTTGCCAGTCTCGTCACAAATTCTCTCTTTAATCCCCGGATAGTTTTTCTCTAGATCGTCAATCAACTCTTTTATGTTTGCGCCATTTGCCTCAATCTCTGCCTGGTTTTTAGTTAATTTCTGAAGCGGCGCCGGAACTCTTATTTTAATTGCCATCTCTCTAACCTCCTTACCCACAAGGGTGCACCCACGCAATTCCACATAAGCGTGGGGTGTTATTTTTTAACGTTCTCTTCAAAAGAAGCGATATTGGGTTTAATTTTAATTGGCTTTCCTATTTTTTCTACAATAGCTTCCTGAGTCTTCAGTCCATTTCCTGTTACACATATAACGATTGATTCATCTTTAGGTATCTTACCTTGCTCGATAAGTTTCTTTGCCACGCCTAAAGTCACGCCCCCTGCTGTCTCAGTAAATATTCCCTCTGTTGAGGCAAGAAGTTTTATTGCCTCTACAATTTCATCATCAGATACATCTTCGGCCCAGCCGCCGGTTTCCCTAACCGTTCCGGCAGCGTATATCCCGTCAGCAGGATTGCCTATAGCAAGAGACTTGGCTATAGTGTTAGGCTTAACTGGCTTTATAATATCAGAATTATCTTTTACTGCTTTAACTATAGGACAACAGCCGGTAGCCTGTGCTGCGTAAATTTTTGTATCAACAGTTTTTATTAGATCGAGTTTCTCGAATTCCTTTAGGCCCTTATGTATCTTTGAGATTAGTGATCCTCCTGCGCATGGTACGACAATGTGTTTTGGAGCTTTCCATCCTAATTGTTCTGCTATCTCATGCCCATACGTCTTAGAGCCTTCTGCATAATAAGGCCTTATATTGATGTTTACAAAGGCCCATTTGTATTTTGTCGCAATCTCTGAACACAGCCTATTCACCTGGTCATAATTGCCTTCCAC
>CAYFYW010000170.1:0-2960 GCA_964347425.1 uncultured Nitrospirales bacterium | reverse complement strand
TTCTTAACGCAGACGGAGGAATAAAGAGAGTCGTCTGGATGACTAAAAACCTGAAAGAAAGAATTGGCGAGGACTTTAAAAAGAGGGCTGAAGAAGAAGGTGTCCCGGATTTGCTTGATAAGATTGCTGATGAGACCATTGCTGAAGATTCGGAAAAACTTCTTGAGTTTCTCTCTGACAAAGGGCACCCGGCGCTTGAGATGGAACCCATGATATAAAAGGCAAGTCATTGAGTAATTGAGAAATTAAGTAACTATAATGACTCAATAACTTAGTGACACAATGACTCAATATGTCTGGAGGATATATGGACAAGGTAACAAAGAGTGCGAATATTTCGGCTGATAAAATAATTGAGTGGGGTGAAGCCCATGACCTGGAAACCTGTTTTGAACGCGCAGAGAAGTTAAAGCCCTGCCCTATTGGTGAATCAGGCGCATGCTGCAGGGTCTGTCACATGGGGCCGTGCAGGCTTATAGGTAAGAATGCAGAGGAAGAGGCAAAGGGAGTCTGCGGTGCACCGCTGTCAACTGTTGTCTCAAGGAATCTTGTCAGGATGATAGCTGCAGGTACTGCTGCGCATTCAGACCATGCAAGGGATATGGCAATGACTCTCCTGGCAGCTGCAACCGGAGAGGCCAAGGATTTCAGGATAAAGGATGTAGAAAAACTCAACCGCGTGGCCGAAATTCTGGGCATAGAGTCCAAAGACAGGCCTGTTAATGATGTTGCTCAAGAAGTTGCCCTTAAATATATTGAGGATTTCGGGAGACAGACAGGTGAGCTTAATTATATTAAGAGGGCTCCGAAGAAGACACAGGAAAGATGGCAGAAATGGGGTATTGTGCCCCGAGGAATAGACAGGGAGGTTGTTGAGGCAATGCACCGGACAAGCGTTGGAGTTGACCACGACCCTGACCACCTGCTGGCTCACGGTCTCAGGACCGCATTGGCAGATGGCTGGGGTGGATGTATGGTTTCAACGGATATCACTGATATTCTTTTCGGGACTCCGAAACCGATTAAGGCTGAGGCGAGTTTCGGCATCTTCAAGGATGACGAGGTCAATCTTGTAGTTCATGGCCACGAGCCGACTCTTGCCGAGATTATTGTTGATGTTGCATCTGATCCCAAGATGATTGAATACGCAAAAACCAAAGGCGCAAATGGTATAAATCTCGGAGGTATGTGCTGTACTGCTAATGAGATCCTTATGAGGCACGGAATTCCTACCGCAGGCGGATTTACCAACCAGGAACTCGGCATCATGACAGGTCTTGTGGATGCCCTCACAGTTGATGTTCAGTGTATTATGCCGGCCGTTGCAGAGCTTTCAAAGAAATTTCACACAAAGATTATCACTACAAGCAGGAAGGCAATGATACAGGGTGCCGTACATGTGGAGTATGACGAACACCATGCAAGAGAGACCGCGGAAAAAATTATAAGAATGGCAATAGACAACTACCCCAACAGGAAAAAAGAGGGCAGCCATATAACAGAGAAGTCTTCTCTCATAGCAGGTTTTTCGCATGAGTATATCGAATATATGCAGGGCGGCAGATGGCGTGCCTCTTTCAGGCCCTTGAATGATGCAATTATTGCTGGCAGGATTCGCGGTGTTGTCGGCCTTGCGGGATGTGACAACCCCAGGGTTCCATCAACAGGTCTTCACAAATACCTCGCAATTGAACTTATAAAAAATGACGTTCTGGTTGTTTCAACCGGCTGCGGCTCTGCAGCGTGCGGCACAGCAGGGTTTCTTACCCCTGAAATGGCACTGGATAATGCAGGTCCCGGTCTGAGAGAAGTCTGTGAAGCAATAGGGATTCCGCCAATCCTTCATTTAGGCGCATGTGTCGATAATTCCAGGATTCTTACAATAGCAACTGCCATGGCTGCAGAAGGCGGGCTTTCCGAGGAAATCGGCGGCATGCCCGCTGTTGGTATTGCTCCTGAATGGATGTCTGAAAAGGCAATTGCAATAGGTTGTTATTTCGCTGCATCCGGTGTTCCCTGTATCTTCGGCGGCGAGTCTCCGGTAGGCGCCAGCGAAGAAGTTACAAAGATAATGACGGACGTATGGTTTAAGAGGTTTATGGGCGCATTGCACTTCGAGCCTGACCCTGAGAAGATACTTGCCCTTACATTTGACTATATTGACAAGGCAAGAGAAGCGCTCAAGCTGAGGAAATATGAACCCGGACAATTCGGAGCTGAGAGGGTACTTATGGATATGGCTGCCAGAAGAGAGCTTGAAAAAGCTGTACCCCATGTGGGCGTAGGAGGGATAAATGAACCTGGAAGTTAATGAAATGATAGGGCATATAGGCAAGGTATTAACCGGAAGCCAGAAAAAAAGAGGGATCCTGATTTACGCTTTCCAGAAGATTCAGGAGGAACACAATTTTCTGCCTGAGGATGTGTTAAGGGCGTTATCCCGGAAATTAGATATCCCCCTGTCGGATGTCTACAGTACTGCTTCTTTTTACAAGCAGTTCTATTTTACCCCCCGCGGTAAAAAGATAGTCAGAGTTTGCACAGGTACTGCGTGTCACGTAAGAGGTGCAGATGAAGTTCTTAATAAAATAGAAGATGAGTTTAAAATAAACCCAGGAGAGACAACCCCTGACCTTGCCATGACGCTTGAAACTGTTGGATGTATCGGGTGCTGCGGTCTCGCTCCTGTAGCAACAATCAATGAAGACATAGTCGGTGAAATAGACAGGAAAAAAGTAGATAAGGTTATTGAGTCAATAAAAAAATAGGATTCGAGGTTTTGGGTAAAGAGAATATGAAAAAACTTAACAGCGTAAATGAACTGAAAGAGTACAGAAAGACTATTGAGAAAGAGACTTTCAGACCGGATGTTCTAAGGGCAAGGGTATGCTGCGGGACTGCCTGCACTGCTACAGGTGGTTACAAAGTAGTTGATGTTTTTAAAAAGGAGGCAGCCAGTC
>CAYFYW010000169.1:0-6823 GCA_964347425.1 uncultured Nitrospirales bacterium | reverse complement strand
AAACTGAAGAGCAATTTCTTGCAGAAATAATGATAGGGGAATGCCCTAAATGTGACAGTAATCAAACAAAGGACTGCGAAAAAGTTGAAGGAATAGAAGATTTTTCTGTAGGACTTTGCATGAACTGTGGTTATTTATGGTGTTCTGAATGTGGGAGACCTTTGGTTAAAAACACTAAATGTAAACACTGGGAAATATGTGATGCGTGTGATAAGGCAGATGAAATTGGTTTTTGTGGAGTTGATGCTCTGGATTGTGAAAAGCTACATGATGAACTTCCCTGAAATAAAATTTCCTTGTAAGTTTCCCTACAAGTCATTGAACTGAGAGGATTGAAAATTAAGGATAACCATATAAAAGCGTGAAGTGTGAGATTTTCAGAGGGGTAGGCTTTTTTAAAGAAGCCCACCCCATTGAAAGTATGACTCTATTTCGTCTTCAAAATGACTACCACGTCTTCTCCCGTAAACTCGGTACCGCCAAACTCATCCCGGAGTTTCCCGTTCAGCTTCAGAGTCAGAACCTCTCTATCAATAACCGGTCCATATAACATCTCTATCGCATGCAGCAGTTCCGGAGCATTAAATTTCAGGGTGAGGTCAGGGAGTCCGTCAGGACCGGCATCCGTGCAGTCTGTGGCTTCTTCTTTACCGGTGAACGGCTCGTAAGGTGCAGCCACGTCTTCAAGAGACCAGCGAAGCGGAGAAATCCCCATCAGGATAATTGATTCCGGGTCAATCCAGGTTACATCAAAATCCCCTGCACCGGTGATTGCAACAGGAAGCACACCTTTGCTATTGATGTTTAACGGATTAGGGCAGGACTGGGGCTTGATGTCTACTGCCAATTCCGGGTAGGCGGGTACAGCTAAAGCACAGGGGTCTGAAACTTCCCCATTTACGGTAAGATCTTCATCCAGCGCCCCTCCATCTGTTACATCAAATGCAGCGTTTTTACCACTTATGGTAACATCTGTGATTTCTGAACAGGCGCCTTCCATACATTTGAAGAGAGTTGTCCCCGCCGGAAGGTCTTCAGGAAAGGTCAGAGTTACAGTAACTGTATCTCCGGGTTCTGTTAATATATCGAATGATATTGCACCATAAGGTGTTGAAAATCCATCAGGGATATCTGCACCTGGATCAACAATTTCAGGTTGTGTTGAAAAGCCTCCTCCAGAAATTGAGATAGTAACGTCTCCTTCGGCTGTAGGTATAGTGGCAGAGTCCCAAAGATTAAACGTAGCTGTACAGGTTACATCGACGATCATACTTACAACACCGTCAGAGCAATCATCCGGGCCGCTGAAGCCTTCAAAGACTGAGCCGGCATGAGGAGTTGCTGTCAGCCAAACCAGTGTCCCCATTGAATATGCCTCAGAACAGTCAGATCCGCAATCGATCCCCCAACCGGATGTTACCGTACCGCTGCCTGTGCCCTGCTTGATAATAGTCAGAGTTGGCCAGAACTCAAATTCGGCCTCACAGGTCTTGTCGGCATCCATGGTCACTACACCGTCAGAGCAATCCGGATCTCCTTTCCAGCCGACAAAGCCAGAATCGGCATTCCGGAGTGGAGTCAGCATCAGGTGTCGCTGTTAGGGTCACAAAATAGCCCCTATCATACCCTTCCTCACAGTCAGTCCCGCAGTCAATACCCGGCGGATTAGAGGTCACACTGCCGCTTCCTGTGCCCGACTTTAAGACTTCAAGGGAGTCGATTATTGGGAGGTACATCGCATACTTGAGGTAGCCGTTACCATAATCCAGATAGCTGATATGCGGGTTGTCCCCGGAGTCCAATGCAATGGAGGTATACGTGCCCACATCTCCAATGACATCGATGGTCCAGTTCACCCATGAGCCTGACTTATTCGTCGCATACTTGAGGTTATCTCTCACCATCGATTCACGGTGACTGATATGCACCTTGTCCTGTGAGTCAATTGCTATGGAGTTATACCAGCCCACCCATCCAGCACTGTCCACGGTCTCTTTCACCCATGACCCAGACGCATTGGTCGCATACTTTAATTCAGAAAGCCAAAGATCATTATAACTGATATGCACATTATCCGATGAGTCTGTTGCTATGGAGGTAAACGAGACCCCCCATCCAGCACTGTCCACGGTCTCTTTCACCCATGACCCAGACGCATTGGTCGCATACCTCAGGACATTATTAGTAACATCACAATAGCTGATATGCACCTTGTCCTGCGAGTCAATCGCTATCGAGGCCCCATATCCTACATCAACGTTGCTTTCCACTGTCTCAGGCATCCAGAACCCAGACTCATTGGTTACATAGTATAATTCTTGCATTAAAAGGTCAGTATAGGAGATATGCACATTATCTGATGAGTCTGTCGCTATGGAGGTAGTCCCGATCTCTCCAGCACCGCCCACTTCCTCAGTCACCCATGACCCTGACGCATTGGTCGCATACTTGAGGGCGAAGTAATCCAAGAACTCATTATAACTGAAGTAACTGATATGAATGTTATCCAGTGAATCCAGGGCTATCGAGTTCCTGAAGCCCTCATCAAAATAATCGGATGGATCCACAAATTCAGGGGTCCAAAAATTGTTATAATTGGTATACATGAGATGTCCGTCAAGCTCAAACTCGTAATGGTAACTGATGTGGACGTTATACGATGAGTCTACTGCAATTGAGGTGGCATCTGATACTCTTCCGGATGTGTCTATAGTCCCTATAAAAAAAGGAGTAAACGCGGCGGTTACCTCCTTTTTAGCACTAACCGCAACAGTGCAGGCGAAGCCGGTTGTTGAATCACACCCCTCCCATCCGTTAAAATAGTGCCCGGTTACTGGGTCCGCTGTCAGGGTAACAATAGTGCCGATACGATATGCTTCAGTGCAGTCAGATCCGCCATGTCCGCAGTCAATCCCCGCCGGGTTTGATGTAACCGTGCCGAGGCCCGACCCCGCTTTGGTAACAATGAGTCTTCCTTCGCATGAAGGATCGGGTGGCTCGTAAAGTTCCAGTACTTGCAAGATAGCGCGTGTGCAAACGGGGCAGAATGGATAATAGTTTCGCATCATGCAGTTAAACGCTGGACGGAAAACATCGCAGTGATAGTTATTTCCGCCCTCGTAAATGCCGACCACTGTCTCCCCGGGGTAAGGGTCGCCCTGGGGATCGCACTGTGTGCAGTCAGCATTTTGCGTCGTAGGAACAGGTGTTGTCTCGAGGATAAGATCCCCCCACTTTATCAAATCGCGGTTGGTCTCGATGGTCACGTTGGGCTTCAACGGCTCTGCAGCAGGATGATAGTCGCGATCCTCGTCGATGCCGCAGCCCTTCCAGTAGGTGTACTCATCCGCCAGGTTAAAGGCAGTGTGGCCAATCTCGTGAACGGCCGTATATGTCCACCCAGGATCAACGGAGGTCCAGGCAAATTCACCCCCTGTTCCACCACTGACAACACTGTTGACGATGATCAGGGCTTTGTCCCAATCAGGCACATTGGCAGAAAGAACGTCGATGACAGTGATTGCATTGCCTTCCAAGCCCCGACGGTTGCCGCTGATGCAGAAAGACGCGTCAAAGTAAGTGTCCACCTCCTCCCCGGAGCCACCGCACTCCACCGGATCGTCAGCGCCTGAATCGGTAGACGCCACATCGATCCGCCAAACGTTGAAAGCACTGCAGCTGGTTGAAAATGGAGGTGTTGAGAAAAAAAAGTCTATAAAATTCTGTACGTCGGCTGCAAATTTGTCCTGTTCGGCTTCCTGGTAGCCTTCAGCAATGAGCACGAGGTCAAAGCGCTCGCCCGCGGGGCCATTGTCAATGATCTTGGTGGCGCCAAGCACCTCGCCATCATCCGTTGTGGCGAGCGCACTCATGTTGTTCAGGGCTATCGCCAGGAATAAAAATATGACTCCTTTGAGCACTTGATTGAGCTTCATGATTGACCTCCTCTCACTTTAATGTTGAAGGATCCAGGCTGATTCGTGATATCTCCCGGGCGGCTCCCGTCTGCCCATTGGACCTCATGTAGGCGTCCTGCTGCGAAGACTGAAACGGGCTGCTGAAAAGAACCAGTTGGTCGCCTACCCCCGCTCGCGGGATAAGGATGGTAAAAATACGTTGCCGGGGGATGATTTGTTTCCGTTCGAGTCTGACGGGCGGCTGAAGATCAGCCGTTGTATCGGGGAGCTTTTGTGGCACCTCGACAACGAGCGGGATGGGATTTCTGATGATTCTCCTGTACAAAACTGTCCCGCCAGCGGACTGAAGCTCGTAATAGAAACCACTGACAGGAACTCCCTCAGCCGGCAGTGAATCGGAGGGAGGAAGGACCTTTGTAAGCTGTTCGTGGCCGATAACTTCAAAATCACCGTTTGGAAGACCGTTCTGCTGAAACCTGATGATGAGTCGATCCACAGGCACGGCATTCCCTTGCGCAAGGGCCACGTTTGCCGCGATGACCCCTGTCACGAGGATCATAATCGCCACGAGATACGTCGTCATCTTAAAAATTGAGAGCATAATGAAACCTCCTTGGCATTTGTGGTTTAACAAGGGGTGTCTTTGGAATCCAGGTGTGCACCCCACGGTTTTGATGAGTTACCGGAAGTCAGCCAGCTCCATTCGCATATTATTATAAATAACAGGACGAATATGATTCCGGAGAAAACAGGTACATTTGTAAGCCCGATTACCTCCAGTCCGGTTTCCTCCTGTTGCGTACATTTTCAAAATGCTCCGGTTCGCTATGTACTAATCCCTAAGCTATCACCATCACCCCTTTTCACTGGTTGAATCTTGATACAAAAAAGGCCACATCTACTAAAGGTTTTTTCCTTTAGCGGGCCGACCATTTGAAATCAAAAGAAACATCGCCTTCCCCCTCCCTATTGCTCGGGATTTAGCGCTTTCTGAGATCCGTTGTGTAATTTGTGCGATTAGTAATTAATTTTTGGCTAAGTGAAGAAGTACATCTTATTGTTTTTGTAAATGTCAGATTATCATTAAATGTTTCAATTGTCAAATTAATAATATTTATAGAATTTATAAGCATTTCATATATGCGTGATGATGCAAATAGGTCAACGATTTCCATTCGTAATCTTGTATTCTGAGGGAAAATCAAAAATTAAAATAACAGGAAGTTGTTGTTGACACAAGTCACCACTTAAAAAATATGTCTGTGAATCAAGACGGTTTGATTTCGATCAGGTTTCCGGAAAAATCCCGGAGAAAGTGAACGGTTTTATCCTTGTGGCTACCTGAAATTACGGCAACTCCGCTCTGTTCAGCTCGTTCAAGTATTTCTGAAAAATTATCGAGATGCAGACAAAAATGAGCCATGTTCGGAGACGGCAGAGTAAATTCAGGGGAAATAAATATTTCAATTTTTACATTTTCTTTTCCAAAAACCAAAGCCTTGATTTCCCCGGAAACAGAAAATAATTGTTTTGAAAGATCCGGTGCGATAACATAATCGCGCAATTTTTCCAAACCGAGGAATTCCTGATAAAATTCTACAGCCTGATTTTCATCTTTGTTAACAATCCCAACGTGATTTAATGACATTATCCCCTCTTTCTACCGAAGATTATGTACACAGTCTAATCACTGCTGATCTTTAAGAACTTTCTCTTGCCGACTTTGAGAAGATACTCGCCTTCGGGCAGGGTCTTGCCGGGAGAATCACATTTTCTACCATCTATGCTGACAGCACCTTGTTTGATGAGTCTTTGCGCCTCGCTTGTACTACTGGCAAGCCCTGAATCTTTCATTATCTGTGGAAGCCATATCTCGTTATCATCCCATTTGGGTTTATAAACAGGAATCTCATCAGGCATGCCTCTGTCTTTGAATATATGTTCAAACTCTTCTCTTGCCTTTATCGATGCATCCCTACCCCAGTATCTTTCAACGATCTCGACCGCGAGTGATTCTTTGGCATTCCTGGGATGTACGCTCCCATTTTTAATACCCTTTTTGAGCGCGTTCAATTCATCATGGGAAATATGACTCAGCAATTCGCAATACCTGAGCATTAATTCATCGCTTATTGACATCATCTTGCCGAACATATCCTTTGGAGGCTCGGTGATGCCAATGTAGTTTCCAAGGCTCTTGCTCATTTTATTGATCCCGTCCGTCCCCTCAAGGAGCGGCATCATAATTACGACCTGTTCGTCAACACCCATCCTCTTCTGCATAGTACGCCCCATAAGGAGATTGAACTTCTGGTCAGTACCTCCAAGCTCAATGTCTGACTTTAAATGTACAGAGTCATATGCCTGAAGAAGCGGGTAGTAAAATTCAATGACGCTTACTTCCTGCTGATTTTCGAATCTTTGCCTGAAATCTTCCCGCTCAAGCATCCTTGCAACAGTCTGCATTGAGCCGAGCCTTGCGAAGTCAATTACACTCATCTTGCCGAACCATTCACTGTTAAACGTTATTTCGGTTTTTTCAGGGTCAAGGATTTTGAACACCTGCTTTTTATATGTCTCAGCGTTTTGTAGGACTTCGTCCCTGGTCAACGGCTTCCTTATCTCGGACCTCCCGGTAGGATCACCTATCATTCCGGTAAAATCTCCTATAATAAAAATAACATCGTGCCCGAGTTCCTGGAACTGCCGCATTTTCTCAAGAAGAACGGTATGACCTATGTGGATATCAGGGGCTGTAGGATCAAAGCCCACCTTTATTTTCAAGGGGCTCTCTGTTTTACAGGACTGCTCGAGTTTTTTCATAAGCTCTTCCTCAAGCAGTATCTCTACCGTACCCCTTTTTATTACCTTGAATTGTTCTTCTGGTTTTAGCATGAATATCCCGG
>CAYFYW010000168.1:0-8298 GCA_964347425.1 uncultured Nitrospirales bacterium | reverse complement strand
TCTCATCCCCATATTCCGACGGTTCGGAATTTAGGGGTCGGGCGCTTCGCCCCGATTTAATCCATTCTCCGTAGTACTACGAAGGATGAATCGGGACTACGGTCTCTCGACCTAGTCTCTGCACGTTCCCCGACAAAATGCCGGGGCTTCGCTCAGGATTACCATGTCCCGCATATGCGGGATTTAGGCTTCCCTGAATTCACCCGATTTTTCAATCCCGATTTCTCGGGAAAGCTGCGTTCGCACAGCCACCTGCTCTGCCGGCTGAGCTACCCGGGAAAATTGCGAAAATATCTAATAACTTTACATTATAAAGAATGGGGATATGTAAATTCAATATAATGAAACAGTAAAGAAAAGGAAAGAAAAAAGGGGTGAAATCTTTATTATTGACAAACAACACATCTTTTAGAATCTTCCCAACATCCACTATCGAAGTCCGACTTCCATAGACAATCATGTTATTGATGATGTAAATCATAAAGCATCCCCGCTGAAATACATATAATAATAGGAGAGAAACCACTGCGAAAGGAGGACTGTTTTGGGCAACATCAGGCCAATCCGTAAAATCCTTAAGAGTAAACCGACGATTGAGGGAGCCGGAGTACGTCTGAAAAGGGTATTCGGCTTTAGCGAGGTTCCTGCTTTTGACCCTTTTTTGCTTCTTGACGATTTTCATTCAGACAATCCTGATCACTATATAAAAGGCTTTCCCTGGCACCCCCACCGCGGAATAGAAACGATTACATATGTACTACAGGGTGATATTGAACACGGCGACAGTATAAAAAACAAAGGGGTTATTCATTCAGGTGACGTACAGTGGATGACTGCCGGAAGCGGTATCATACATCAGGAAATGCCAAAGGGAGATAGGTCCAGTCGCATGTGGGGCTTTCAGCTCTGGGCCAACCTTCCTGCATCCCATAAGATGATGGATCCCAGGTATCGTGATATAACGAGCAGACAAATCCCCGAGGTCACTTTGGAAAACGGAGTGAAAATCAAAATCATCTGTGGAAAGGTTAAGGGCAAGAGAGGGCCGGTACGGGACATTGTCATTGATCCGGAGTACCTTGATATAACTGTTCCTGCAGAAACAGAGTTTATCCACACGGTAAAACAACATCACACCGTTTTCTCTTACGTTATTGAAGGGAAAGGGTATTTCTGCAAAGAAAAAAATCCGTTCTCTTATGAAGTGCAGGGAGCAAATTATTTCGACATTCAAAGGGACCCGTTTGTGAGTCAGGAGAATCTCGTTCTGTTTGGCAAGGGTGACAGCATTATTGCTATAGCTGAAGGAGAGCCGGTAAGGTTCCTCCTGATATCAGGTAAACCACTCAACGAACCTGTTGCGTGGTACGGCCCGATAGTAATGAATACGCAGGAAGAACTGAGTCTTGCTTTTAAAGAGTATCAGAACGGAACGTTCATTAAATACCGGAAGTAGAAACCTTTGCCGTGAAAATGCTGAGCTGCTGACAGGAAAGCAGAAATAAAGAGCCCTTGCCGGTAATCTCTTCAAAACGATCCCGTTCGTCTGAAATATTGACCACAGATGATCAGAGAGGTTTGGTGCTTTTAATATTCAGGATAATCAGGACAGGGATGAGAAGGAACGCTATCACGGCAATCTTCAGTGAGGCCTTTTCAATGAGAAGTGCCGACATCCCACCCGCGAAAATGATCAGAATTATGGAGTAAATTTTTGCCTTCCTGGGCATGCTTTTCGACTCTTCCCAATGCCTTACCAGGGGTCCAAAGGTCTTGTTTGACAAAATCCATGTATGCAACCTTTCCGAGGATCTGGCAAAGCAGGCAAGGGCGAGCAGGAGGAAAGGCGTAGTGGGAAGAACTGGCAGGAAAATACCGAACACCGCAAGTCCAACGCAGACAAGCCCGGTCGTTATCAGCAGCGGTTTATGCATGTAGGAGATAATAAAATATCCAAAAGGGTTTATTCTTAACGAGTCACAACAGACACCCGTATCTATGAGACAGCCGCAATCGAGATGCCCGCAATATCTTATTATTTCATATGTGGCATGATTGAGATATGATCTGTGTCATGTACTGGGATGCAATTATGAGGCAAGATTGAGACGGGTGAGATGCGGTCTTTCCAGCGTTATCCGGAAAAAATTCGAACAACTCGATGCCCACGTCCAGCGAGTGAACGGTGTCCCTGATAACGATGAGCTTATTCGGGAAATCATGAAGTTGAACAAAGAGTGACCAGGGCAGTACGATATTCACGATACCGTGTAATGAAGGAACACAACAATGAGCGATGCCGACAGAATACCGGTGGAAGAGGCAGAACAGAAGGTAGAGGCAGGTTCATATTGGCCGGAATGAAAAAGAATCAGGGAGATATCCCGGGAGAATCTCACAAGGGCATTCCCGATGAGAGAGCTGCTGAAAAATTATATGCACGTTTTATCAAGGCAGGGCTAACACCTTATACGAAACGGCGTTTCCGGGGCATTATTTACGGATTTTACAGACAGAATGCCCGCGATTATCTGCCCTGGCGATCCACTGACGACCCGTACCGTATCATCGTCTCAGAAATCATGCTCCAGCAGACTCAGGTTGAAAGAGTTTTGCGCATATATCCGCTCCTCATAAAAAAATACCCGGATTTCCAATCTCTTGCCCGGGCCCCTCTTCGCTCGCTGTACGCTGTATGGCAAGGGATGGGTTATAACCGCCGCGCACTGGCATTAAGGAAAATTGCCGGTCTGGTAATACAATCCCCTTATTACGGCTCCCTGCCCTCTGCGATCGAGGAGCTGATGCGCTTGCCGGGCGTGGGACGGACAACGGCCTGCGCTATCAGAGTATTCGCCTTTCAGCAACCAGAGGTTTTCATCGAAACAAATATCAGGAGGGTATTTATCCATTTTTTCTTCCGTAATGAAAAAACTGTATCTGACGCTGATATCCTCCCCCTTGTCGGGAAGACACTCGATGTTAAAGACCCGCGCGACTGGTATTATGCACTTATGGATTACGGGTCGGCTCTCAGAAAACTGACGGAAAATCCAAACAGAAAAAGCTCGCGCTATACGAGGCAAAAACCCTTTGCCGGCTCAAACCGTCAAGTGCGTGGGGAGATACTCAGGCTCGTGATGAAACAGTCAGCCATGTCTCGGGCATCCATTATCAGGAGGGTGAACGCGTCCGAAATGAAGGTCATGCGTGCACTCTCGGAGCTCCAGGCGGAGGGATTTATAAAAAACATAGGGAATCGGTACTACATGGCATAAGATACAGCGAGAAGCAAATACCTTTCTAAGAAATATTCTATACATGATATACTACCTGTGAAACAGGAAATCCAAGGAGACAGCGACGTGGCGTACCTGCCTATCGAAAACTACGGAATAATAGGTGACATGCATACCGTTGCCCTTATCGGCATAAACGGCTCAATTGACTGGCTCTGTATTCCTTACTTTGATTCTCCCAGTGTCTTTGCCGCACTCCTTGATGATAAGAAAGGGGGACGGTTCCGCATTGCGCCAACAGATGAAAACGTAACATACAAGCAGTTCTACTGGCCTGATACAAACGTGCTCATTACCAGGTTTCTTGCCCCAAACGGTGCAGCTGAGCTCACTGATTTTATGCCTATCGAACAGACCGGTCTGAGTGGGGAACACACCCATCAGTTCATCCGGCGCGTTACTGTAGTGCGCGGCACCGTTGAATTTTCTCTCGAATGCCATCCGGCGTTTGACTATGCCCGAACCGGACATCAAACCGAGATTTCGGAAGGTGGAGCAACCTTCCGTTCCGAAAAGCTTACGCTTGGTCTTGCCACCCACACTCCTTTACAGGCAGAAGGAAAGGGTGTCGTCTCCCGATTTACCATAAGAGAAGGACAGAGCGCCATCTTTGTGCTGCGGGAAGTGATGCCCGGCACCGGGTGCGGCACCTGTATCTTTCAGGAAGAGGCAGAGAGTCTTTTCCGATATACAGTAGATTTCTGGCGCAGGTGGCTATCACAATGTAAATACACAGGAAGATGGCGGGAAATAGTTCATCGGTCTGCGCTTGTACTGAAGCTGCTCACGTTTGAACCGACCGGAGCGATCGTTGCCGCGCCAACTACAAGTCTCCCTGAAAGCATAGGGAACAAGCGAAACTGGGACTACAGGTTTAGCTGGATAAGGGACGCGGCTTTTACGGTTTATGCCTTCATGCGGCTTGGTTTTACAGAAGAGGCTGAGCGGTTCATGCATTTTCTTGCGAATATATGTACCGAAAATATTAGTAATGCCTCTCCGCTTCAGATAATGTATGGAATAGACGGCCGTAAAGACCTGACAGAAGAATCATTAGATCATCTTGATGGATATATGGGCTCAAAACCTGTACGCATAGGAAACGCCGCTTACAGTCAGCTCCAGCTCGATATATACGGCGAGTTTCTGGATGCGGCCTATCTGTTTAATAAGTATGGATCTCCAATCTCATACGAACTATGGCTTGCCCTGAGACGTCTTGTTGACTGGGTATGTGACAACTGGCAGCAAAAAGACGCCGGTATATGGGAAATCAGGGGAGACAAACAGCATTTTGTATATTCAAAGCTGATGTGCTGGGTCGCTGTGGACCGGGGTCTGAGGCTTGCTGACAAACGCTCGTTCCCCGCTGGTCGCGATCGCTGGATCATGAAACGTGACAGCATATACGAGGAAATTATGAAAAAAGGCTGGAACAGCTCCAAGAACGCGTTTGTGCAGTATTACGAAAGCGATACTCTTGACGCGGCAAATCTCATTATGCCTCTTGTCTTCTTTCTTTCTCCAACAGACCCGCGAATGTTAAAAACACTTGATGCCATACTCAGGCCGCCTGAAAAAGGGGGCCTTGTCGCAAATAACCTGGTTTACCGCTACAACGTCAAGGAAACAACTGACGGCCTGTCAGGAGATGAAGGCACATTTAATATCTGCACGTTCTGGCTGGTTGAGGCATTGACACGAGCCGGCCGTTTCAATCCAGCTCTTCTTGAAGAAGCTCGCCTTATCTTTGAACGCATGCTGGGATTTTCAAACCATGTCGGTCTTTATGCTGAAGAGACCGGTCACAGCGGTGAGGCACTCGGCAATTTCCCTCAGGCATTCACTCACCTGGCACTTATAAGCGCGGCGTTTAACCTTGACCGCGCACTCGGAGGAACCTCCTCATGAAAAGTTCCGACAGATCGATAGTATCACCTGTCGTACACCAGGATCACACGAGGGCTTTCAGGTTCAGAAGGGCTTCAACCGGAGGATAATCAGCTATATTTCTTGAATAACGGGAATACCGTACATTTCCCCGGGTGTCGATCATGAACACTCCCGCGAGCTGAAATACATCTCCTCTCGGGATGCCGGGCATATACCCCTGTGACAGGGTTCTTAATCCCTTTATGAAAATACCTGGCGATACCATACCGGCTATCGTTCCCCTGCTCAGGCCGTAAGCGCGGAAGAGATCTTTTTCAGGGTCGCAGATGATTTTATAATAAGGAGCAAATTCCTTGCGAAACTTTTCCGACTCATCTCTGTTGCCAAGGCCAACGAGTACTACCTCAAAGCCTGCTTTTTCAAAGTCATCCCGTGCCCGGTGCAACTGCACCACGTGTGCGCGGCAGAATGGTCAGCCAAAGTGTCGAAGAAAAACAAGCAATAGTGGCTTTTTACTCCATAGCTCGCTGAGACGGCGTGAGGAACCGTCAGAAAACAGAACCTCGGCATCAATAGCTTTCCGGTATTTATTTTCCATACGTTTTAATATTATAGAATATGTCTGATTGCTGCAACAATATTTTGGGAATATATCACGACTGTCCAAAACTGGAATGCTGGAAAGGCGGAATACCAAGATAAGCGAATATATATAATAGGAGGAGGAAATGGGGCTCAAGGACTATTTTGAGAATAGACAGGGGACAGGGGTGCTTGCCACTTCTGACAGTGAAGGGAAGGTGGATGCCGCGTATCTTTTCATAGAGGCAGGATCCGGTTACAGCGGGAAGATACTTTTTCTGACCATGACAAGGGAAAAAAAAGACGGCGCGCTTGCGGACAAGCTCAAACGGCGATGGTTAACGCCTGAGGAGGACAGGGCACAAGGCCCTAAATTCCTTGTTGTGTTCAAGATGGATACGGAACTTCCGTTATTAATAGGCGCCGGGACATAAGACGTGAAAAAAAAGGCACTGGAAAAATACCGATACTTCCTTAAAGATAGCGTAAGACTCACTATTGATTTTTCACAGACAGACCAATATCAGGGAACGTCTCCCCCACCGATACAGAAGCCCCCTTCAAAAGACCAGAAACGGATAGATCTGGTCCCTCAGAACAGGTGGCGCTCCATAAGCGATGTTTCCCTTGTAACCGCAATAAATAACCGCAGAAGCCACAGAGTTTATACACCCGTACCACTATCATTGGAAGAACTTTCTTTTCTGCTCTGGGCTACACAGGGAATTCAAAGACGGGTTGACCACGGTACGGCATACCGTACAGTTCCTTCTGCCGGATGCCGCCACGCTCTGGAGACATATCTCTGTATCCTCAACATGAAAGAACTGAGCCAGGGCATATACCGCTACCTGCCTCTTGATCATCAGCTTGTGCTCGAACACACTGTGGAAAACCTCAGGGAGAAGATTGTCACAGCTGCGCTGGAGCAGCCTTTTTTGGGGAAGGCGCCTGTAACGTTTATCTGGACAACCGTGCCATCTCGCATGGAGTGGCGTTATGATATCGCAGCTCACAAGGTAATCGCCATTGATGCCGGTCACGTCTGCCAGAACCTCTACCTCGGTTGCGAAGCGATCAATGCCGGCACCTGTGCAATAGGCGCTTACCGGCAGGACCTCATGGACAACCTGTTAGGTGTTGATGGTACCGAGGAATTTACGATTTATCTTGCGCCTGTAGGAAAGATTTAGCATCATTTTTTGCAATGAAAAAATATATTTGCCAACGTGCAGCTTGTCTCTGTATGACAGTTATTTCAGCGTTCATTTTTTCTGAGAATGCTGCGTCAGGAGAAGCCAGGCAGGAAAGGATATATGCCGGTAACAGGCCCGCGCTGTCTGTCAGCGTTGGCGTAATCAGCCTCTATAAACCTGAATATGAAGGATCTGACAAGTACGAAATTACAGGATGGCCCATGATTGACATCCGCTATAAAACGTTTTTTTTAAACCCCCGCGAGGGTACAGGCGTGTATGTGCTGGACCGGGAAGGATGGCGGGTGGGCATTTCCGCGGGCTTTCGTTTCGGACGCGACCAGGATGATTCTGAATATCTCGAGGGGCTGGGTGATGTAGACGGCGGCCTGACGGCAAATATCTCTGCCGAGTGGAAGACCGGTCATATGTCGATAAACGCACGGTTTGAACATCAGTTTTCAGGCGACAGCACCGGCTATCTTATAGACCTGGGAGCAGGATGCTCTTTCAAGGACAGTAAGAAGCTGATTATCAAACCATCTGTACTGACAACATACGCCAGTTCCGATTACATGAATTCGTTTTTCAGCATTTCACAACAGCAGTCAGTGAGATCAGGACTCCCCGCATATGACGCGGATGCGGGCTTTAAGTCGATGGGATCCCGGCTGTCAGTCCTGTACGTGCTGAACCGATACTGGAAGATCCAGGCAACCGCGGCGCATGACCTGCTGGTCGGAGACGCAAGAGACAGCCCTGTTGTAAAGGACAAGAACCAGTTCAAAGGCGGTCTTGGATTAATTTACCGGTTTTGAGATAGAATGTATGGAGTTAATATTGCGGAAAAAAGCAGATTGATTATGGATACGATTCTTTCATCATTTTCAGACTCGGCAGGCCCTGTGCCCTGGCTTGATATACTTGGCATCTTCCTTTTTATTGCGGGTTTTATTATAGGTCTGGGCGCAGTAACAGTTATTGATATACACGGCGCTCTGGGGAGAAGGTCCAGTTATTGGACCGAGGCAACTACCAGAACACATAAGGTAACTAAACCGTTAATCTGGATTGGTTTGGGTGTGGCATTGACCGGGGCACTTATGACATACAGGATGTAAGGCTTGAAGGGATTCCTCTCTTGCAGGGACTGATAGCGGCTATTCTGGTTTTGAATGGTTTTTTCCTTTCCTTTTACGTCAGCCCCTTTTTGCTGAAACGCGAGCGGGAAGGTCGGGAATTGGTCTCGGTCGGCTTGATCATGATTCTGGTTTGGCCGTATTCAAAAGTTTCTTCCCTGCTCCTGCTGCCGTATCTGCTCTGGGTTT
>CAYFYW010000167.1:0-4927 GCA_964347425.1 uncultured Nitrospirales bacterium | reverse complement strand
ACTAAATTAAGTATCTCGTTGAATAACTCAAGGGATCTTTTTTTCTGTTCAGCGGGAGAAAGTACTTTCTCTTTATCTTCCGGAGGCGTTGCCCTGTCCACCTTTTCAACAGGTGTAGTTGCACATGCTGAAAGTAAAAATATGCATAAAACCATAAAAATTAGACTTTTCATTATTAAATCTCTTAAACCTGAAACTCACTACTGTCCAAAATAATCATAAACAGGGAGGCTGGATGCCGAATAAACTCAATTATGAGGTCTTCAGCCTCCGTAAGTTCTTCATATTGGACAAGTATGCCTGAAACTAAAATCTGCCTCTCAGTCTTTAAAATATATATCTTACCATCAGAAACCCCGTAATCAGGAGAGCAAAAAACACAAATGTCAAGAGATTAAAGTATCTGTCAATAAATTCTTTAATTGAAGGACCAAAAAAATAGATAAGACCCGCAACGAGAAAAAATCTCCCTGCTCTGCCCCCAATTGAAGCCAGAACAAAAACGGGAAAATCTATTTTAAAGGCCCCGGCTGCAATAGTAAATACCTTGTACGGGATAGGGGTAAACCCTGCCAGTCCGACTGCCCATGCATCATATTTCGTATACAGAAATTGAATATATTCGTATTTCTCCATCACCCCATAAAATTGTATTATCGGCATCCCTATCAAATCCATAAGTTGAAGACCTATAAAGTATCCTGTCATCCCGCCAAAGACAGAGCCAAAAGTACAAAACACGGCATACCTGATAGCCTTTTTGGGAATAGAGAGAGCCAGGGTTATTAAAAGCACATCCGGAGGAACCGGGAAAAAAGACGACTCTGCAAAGGCAAGTACAAAAAGCGCTGGAACAGCATATGGTGTTTCAGCCCAGTGTAATACCCAGTCATAGAGTTTTTTTAAATATCTCAAGGGAAGAACTTACCTCAAACCAATTCTGCTAAAAAAAATTCCGAGGTATTTATTAAGGAAATTACCTCGCGGAAGAAACGGGAGAACAGCTTTCTTTCTTGTACCTAAAGCATGAAGTTCTGCTATTATCCAGGGATTTTTATTGTCAATCTTCAAACCATTGCGAAATACCTCTATAGCCTTTAATTTAAAACCTGCCCTCAGATAAACTCTTCCCAGGTTACAATAGACATCAACCTTCTGCGGCTCTGCACGCAAGGCACTTTCACATAGGCTTATAGCTTCTTTTATCTTACCTCTCTCACAGGCAATGCAGAACCCCACAAAAGACTGATACACAGGGTTTTTTGGCTCCAGATCAAAAGCCTTTTCAAACAATGCGAGGGCTTCAAGGGTCCTATTATTTTGTAATGCATCACGACCTTTGATATAAAATTTCTCTGCCTTAACTGTCAAACCACCTGCTCCTATATACACCGTTTAAAAGCACGGGTATATTGTATATTAAATTCAAAATCTTATAAACAAAAAAAGACGAGACTGTAGGTTCTGGGTATCTATCCGAACAGGGGAAACAAAAAAAAATGGCGGGGTATAGTTCCCGCCATTTTTGTCAGGCAAACTGCCTAACGTATCTTCAGGGGGGGTCAGCCGCCACCGCTGCGCAGAATCCCTCTAAAGAAATTTAATAACGTATTTTTTCTTACATCTCTGCTTCCACAATAAGGACAACTGCTGTCAGACGTTTCACATCCTGAATTACAAGTTGAAATAAATTTTCGATTGCACTCTTGACAGATAAAGCTAAACTCTTGCACGTTTTGCCCCGCTTCTTATTAAACGATAACCAATTTAGGTGTGTAGAAAGACGACTTATTATACCAAGTTTTATTTTTTCTTGTCTATAAAAAAATTACCTCTTTGTATATTTGTTTAAAAAAATAGTTTATTAAGAAATATTATTATATTAACCAAACATAACATATTTATAACAAGTTGTCAATCTCCCTTACATTTTTCCCGCCGGTATATACAAAATTCTACACACTTATAGCGGAGAAGTTCACATAAGTATTTGTAATAATTAAAAATTCTCAGACCAATAGACAAAAACTGCAAATGAGCCACAGAGTTCCCCGTAAAATAGTAATCATACAACGGGGCAGGCACAGAGGTATGTACCGTACGGTACATACCAGAGAACACAGAGTTGTGTAATTTTATTTTTTAAATTTTTTCTCTGAGACCTCTGAGACCTCTGTGGCAAAAAAGATATTTTTATAAAAATTAATGAGTTATTGTCTTTCCTGGTTGTATTTAATTTTACCTCTGTACTCTCTGCCCTGTACAGAACAGTGCGGGGTGGTACAGGGCTCTGTGGTTTTCTAAATGTATGTATTATTTGGGTTAACACGTTACACATAACCTGTCACTTGAATCCCTGCCCCCCTTCTTGCTTTCGCCTGCTGCCACATCTTGCCCCTGCGTCTTCCTGTCGGAAGACAGGAGCTGGGGCAGAGGTAAGCAAGAAAGCAGGGGGGGCAAAAACTTTTTACAATTTTTGTAAATGCAAATGTTGACTTATACAAGTAACATTTTTTATGAAGAAGGAGTTATTAGCCATATTGGTACAAAAGTCCTGTTGCCCTTCTGACTTCACTCATTGTCTGATCGGCTATTTTTTCTGCCCTTATTGTACCATTTTGAACTGTTTCTTCAAGAAGTTCAGGTTGTCTTAAGAAATCCCTGCGCCTGTCCCATATTGGTTCCAAAATCCTGACCAGGTTTTTCAATAAGACATTTTTACAATCAAGACAACCAATACCAGCAGTGCGGCAGCCCTCTGACAATTCGTCCTGTTCTTCTTTCGTTGAAAATATTTTATGGAGCTGAAAAACAGGGGATAGCTCCGGATTTCCGCGGTCAGAACGTCTTACCCTCTGGGGATCGGTTACCATTGTCTTTACTTTCTGTTCAACCTCCTTCTGTGAATCAGAAAGATAAATACAATTGTTATATGTTTTACTCATCTTTCTACCGTCAACGCCGGGAACCTTGGGAAACTCCGTCAACAGACCTTCAGGTTCAGAAAATACATCTCCATAAAAGAAATTAAACCTTCTGCAGATCTCACGGGTAATCTCAAGATGTGGCATCTGGTCTATACCAACCGGTACATAATTTGCCTTGTACATCAGGATATCGGCAGACTGTAGCACCGGATAACCAAGAAAACCGTAAGTCCTCAGGTCTTTATCTTTCATCTCTTCCTGCTTCTCTTTATAGGTTGGAACCCGTTCAAGCCAGCCCAGGGGGGTAACCATTGATAACATGAGGCTCAGTTCAGCATGTTCAGGGATACCTGACTGAATAAAGATGGCTGACTTGTCAGGATCAAGACCTGCCGCAAGCCAGTTAACAAGAATATCCTGGACACTGTCTCTTATCTGCGACGTGTCAGCATACTGCGAAGTCAGTGCATGCCAGTCGGCGATAAAATAAAAACATTCATATTTATCCTGCAGCTGTACCCAGTTTTGCAGGGCACCTACGAGGTTCCCGATATGGAGCCTGCCGCTGGGTTGCATCCCGCTCAGTACTCTCTGAGTCGACAATTGATATCTCCTTTTAAAACAATTACTACTTGACCACCAAGCACAAAGACAGAAAGTTATGGAAATTATAAAAATATCTTGACAAGTATTTTCCCCTTGATAAATCCTTCGTGACTTTGTGTCCTTGTGGCTGAATAGTTAAAACAACCGCAGTAATGCTAAAAAAAAGTTTGCAAGTGGTATAACAAAATATCCTGCAATTCCCGTAACCAGAAGAATAATGACTATCATAAAACCGTAAGGTTCGATCCTGCTATAGGATTCCGCCTGTTTACGGGGCAGAAAACCTATTAATACCCTCCCCCCATCCAGAGGCGGAATGGGCATTAAATTGAATGCAGCAAGAATAACATTAATAATGATGCTCGATGTAAACATCAGACTTAAAGGCTTCAAAAGAGCAATACCTAGACTTCCGGAAAGTAACGAAGATAATGGGACGATAAATGCTTTCAGAATTATTGCACTGAGGATTGCAAGAAGAATGTTCGTAATCGGTCCGGCAGCAGCTGAAACAGCCATATCTCTTTTAGGGTCTTTAAAATTCATGGGGTTGATCGGCACCGGCTTTGCATAACCAAAAACCGGCAGTCCCGCTATGAGTAACATAACCGGCATAATTACGGTTCCTATCAGATCGATATGTGCAAGTGGATTAAGCGTAAGCCTTCCCATAAATTTAGCAGTAGGATCTCCAAGTTTATGAGCGACAAAACCATGAGACACCTCATGAAATGTAATAGCGATAAGAATTGGAAGTGCTGATACCGCCAACCGCGTAAGAATGTTAGAAATATCCATCATCTTTAATCAACCCGAATAATGAACATATTGTTCGAAAATTTGAATTCCTTTTTTTTAAATGCATTTGACAGGATTAACAGGATTTTGAGGATATTTTTTTAATTATATTTTGTTTATCTTGTATATCCTGTCTAATTCTTAGTTTTTATTTCTGTTATCCTGTCTAAAAAAGTCCAACCGCAGGCGGTTAATTTCATCTGTCAAAAGTACACCAAGGTATCGAAAAATTAATTTTACGGGCTGCGCCTCAATGAAAGGAAGCTTTTATTATTGTATTGCTATGTTCCGTCGTATAGCTCGCATTTATTCACAACACCTGCATTATTCTGATCACATATTTTGGGTTTATATCTATAATCTTGATTTTCACCCGGCAAAAAATTGCATTTGGCAGACGGTTACTTTCCTTCCTCATAAATAATCTTTATACGGGATGTAATATCTGGTCAATAACAGCTCCCGCAACAACATATGGGGTCAGTATATCTACCCTGAATGCGAGATATTTTATCATAATATCATTTTTTTTTAAAATAATTAAGAAATCCCAAATCCCGATATAGAAATACTGTTAAGCAACAGAGGGTTCACAG
>CAYFYW010000166.1:0-4511 GCA_964347425.1 uncultured Nitrospirales bacterium | reverse complement strand
CCGGAGACTGCGGAACAGCTTTGAGGTTAGTAAAAGGGGGATAGGGAGATTTGAACATTTTAAAAAAGTCCAGAGGTTTGTATTCATCCATATAAATCATATCAATATGCCATCTATCTGCCAGCACTTTTAGTGTTTCGAGTCTTGACGTATATTCCTCATAGGGATGTATGTTCGGGTTAAACCAGAAGCCTGTGACGCTGTGCTGCTCTTCCCGCAATAATTTAGCAGGATAAAGAGCACAGTTCCCGCAGCATATGTGAAGAAGGATTTTCATTTTAAAACAGCCCCTTCCCCTTCTGTATTCCAAAATGTGCATATGCGAGATCTGTTGCCAGTCTCCCTCTTGATGTCCTTTCAATAAAACCCTCCTGTAAAAGGAAGGGCTCATAAACGTCTTCAATCGTGTCCTTCTCTTCCTGTAAAGAGGCGGCAAGGGTGTCAAGCCCGACCGGGCCGCCGCTGAATTTTTCCATTATCGTGAGCAGCAGTTTCCTGTCCATGTCATCAAAGCCTTTTTCATCTACGTCCATTGCCTTGAGCGCCTCTTTTGTTATCCCTTTTTCAATTACTCCGCTGCCCCGTACCTGAGCAAAGTCCCTTACCCGCCTGAGAAGTCTGTTGGCTATTCTCGGTGTGCTTCTTGACCTTTGCGCAATTTCGGAAGCTGCATCATCTTTTAGTTCCACATTTAATATTCTCGCAGAGCGCAAAAGTATCTTCTCAAGGTGCTCCGGATGGTAATAATCGAGCCTGTTAATTACGCCAAAACGGTCCCTGAGGGGGGAGGTTAAAAGGCCTGTCCTCGTAGTGGCACCGACGAGTGTAAATCGAGGCAGATTTAGCTTGAGCGTTCTTGCACCCGGTCCCTGGCCTATAATAATGTCAAGCTGGTATTCTTCCAATGCAGGGTAAAGGATCTCTTCGGCTATTCTCGGGAGCCGGTGGATTTCGTCAATAAAGAGTATGCTTTTCTCCCCGATATTCGTAAGAATAGCGGCTAAATCACCCGGCCTTTCAAGCACAGGACCTGATGTTACCTTTATTTCTGCCCCAAGTTCAAAGGCAATAATATGCGCGAGTGTTGTTTTTCCAAGCCCCGGCGGGCCACAAAATAAGACATGATCAAGAGCCTCTCCCCTCTGTTTTGCAGCCTGTATGAAGACCCTGAGGTTTTCTGTTATTTTGTTCTGGCCCACAAATTCTTCAAATGACCTCGGACGGACGCTTAGCTCAAAGCCGGTTTCCTCTTCCTCTTTGACCTCAGGGGAGATGCTCCTTTCAGGCGAATCTTTCATTTTTATTCCTATCCTCGGGCGTTGTTTGTAAGGTATTTCAATGCCTCTTTTATCATATTCTCAATGGAATCCGCCCCGTTTTTTAAAGCGGTCTCAACGGCTTTTTCAGAAAGAGATCTCCTGTAACCCAGGTTAATGAGAGCAGACACAGCATCGTCTGAAATCTTATCTTTTGAATGGACCGATATCTTCGGTAGTTTCTCTCTCAGTTCCAATATAAGTCTTGACGCTGTCTTTTTGCCCAATCCGGGTATAGATGAAAGCAGGGGAATATCTTCATTCGCAACTGCTTCCATAAATCTCTGTACAGGCATCCCCGAAAGGATTGTTAGACCTAATTTCGGTCCTATGCCGTTGATTCCTAAAAGAGTGGCGAAAACTTTCCGTTCTTCTTCTGAAAGGAACCCGTATAGCTGCAGCGCATCTTCCCGGACATGCGTATAAGTATGCAGGAAGATTTCGCCACCCGCGTCAGGGATATTACCCAGACTGCATAGCGGAATAGATACGTGATAGCCAATACCGCCTACATCTATAATTACTCCTTCAGGTCTTTTACTGGAAACAATGCCCTTAAGAGATGCTATCAATCTTGATTCCCCGCTCTATTTTTTTTATAGAATACCAGATATCAGACGGCAAATGGAATCCATAACCGCTGAATCACAATTACAAAATTACAAAGAGGCTCCAAATCTCAATGACCAGGTGACCAGAGCAATATTTGTTTCGGTCGTTGGATTTTGGGTATTGGAATTTATACATTCAGATCGTATCTTGTAAGCGAGTTTATATGGCAGATACATAAGGCAAGGGCATCGGTGCTGTCTTCAGAGAGGTTTAAGCGCGAGGAATTGAGATGCAAGATTCTTGTTACCATTTCCTTTACCTGTCGTTTTTGAGCCCTTCCGTAACCAGTAAGAGTCATTTTTAATTCAGTCGGGTTATATTCAAAGACCGGAATGGCATTTTCTGCAGCCAGAAGCATCACAACACCCCGGGTTGAACCCAGAGTAAAGGCAGAACGGATACTCTTATGATAGAAAATTTTTTCAATGCATAGCTGAGAAGGCTTATATTCATTAAAGATTGTCTTCAATGAATCAGAGATTGCTTTTAGTCGTACCGGAAGGGTGTCTTTTTTGTTCATCCGTATCTCACCGGCCGTAATGTAAACCGGGGACCCGGGAATCAGGGAATTTTGCAGTTTCTTATTCCTTACTTCTATAATTCCGTAACCACAAGAAACGGTTCCTGGATCTATTCCAATAATACGCATATTAATTCTAACTGTTTGGCCACAGACTTTCACTGATGAAAAACTCTTCTCTTAAATTCTAACTTATCACCAAAGGTTACTAATGATCCGGCTCTTATACATGTCGCCTTAAGATCGTTTATAAGCTGCGCCTCATGCCGAGCTAAAAATCCACTCCCTAATTCATCATAAATTTTGTAGAAACATTTGATGATTTTCTTTGTTATGTCTTCAAACAAAAATTCATTGTCCATAAAAAAGTCTGTGTGAGTCTGTGGCTAAATACTACTCGGACTTTGCCATTATTTCATCAGGGATGTCAAAATTTGCATAGACATTCTGAATATCATCCTGGTCTTCAAGGGCGTCCACCAGCTTCAGCATCTTTTCAGCATCTGCAGCCGAGAGTTTCACGTAATTCTGAGGAATTAAAGTAATTTCTGATAGACTCAGAATAATTTTATTCCTGTCAAGAAATTCCTTGACCTTATTAAAATCCTCGGGTGCTGTTATGATTTCATAGTTTTCTTCTTCAGGGTCGTTTTTAATGTCTTCTGCGCCCGCGTCAAGGGCAAGGGTCATCAAGGCATCTTCATTGATGGCCTTCTTATCAACAAGAAGATAGCCCTTTTTGTCAAACATCCAGGCAACGCATCCTGCCTCGCCTATACTGCCGCTATGTTTTGACATAATGTGCCGGATCTCCGAGATGGTACGGTTTTTGTTATCTGTGAGAACCTCCAGCATGAGGGCTGCGCCCCCCGGGCCATAACCCTCGTAAAGGGCTTCCTCAAAAGCAGTGCCCGGGAGTTCTCCTGAACCTCTCATTATAGCCCTTTTAATATTATCTGCCGGCATATTTGCATCTTTGGCCTTTTCTATAGCAAGCCTGAGTCTTGGATTCATGCTGGAATCGCTTCCGCCTGTCCTGGTTGCGACGCTTATTTCTTTAGAAATTTTTGAGAATAGTTTGCCTCTCCGTGCATCAATAACGGCCTTTTTGTGCTTTGTCTGTGCCCATTTAGAATGTCCTGACATTTGTTAAGATACTCCCCTGACAAAGATGATCACAAACTTTTAAAGTAGCAGCACCTCGCTCCTTGCTGCTTTCTAGTTTTTACCTTGTTTCTTATTTCTCATCAGTGATTAACCCGTGTTTTTTTAAAAATTATAAGCAATTGACTGAGGGAAAGGCAATAAGAAGGTCAAATGTATGGCATTTTGCGATTCCTCACATCGCCCGGAATGGCCGATTCTTATTATTACAATGTAGAAGCCGGCCTGGGCTATAAGGGACTTATTTTGAAAGGAAATTATGAGGTATATGGGGAGGCTGATGGAGATGCGGCAAAAGGTTTTTCCACTCCATGGGGGACAAATCACGCCTTTAACGGCTGGAGTGACGTTTTGTTGGGTAAAACTGGGGGAGGAGCCCAGAACGGGCTCGAGGACTTAAATGCAACTATTGGCTACAAAGATAAAAGCCTTGGCAAGCTTTTATTAGTCTATCACAAATTCGACAGTGTTAAGGAATCAAATGACTACGGTGATGAATACGATCTTCTCTATGTTAAGAAGATAAAGGATATACAACTTGTTATTAAGACAGCCTTTTATCAGGAAGGTGATGACTTTGGTAAAGATACGACAAAGTTCTGGTTAATGGCAGTGTACAACTTCAAAGAAAGATTTATGTAATTTCTTTCAGAGGATTTGTTTGTGTTTTATTAACGCTGATAAATTCAATCGAAAGCTGTGTGACGCTGTTTTGATTAAAATGCGGTAACCACTAAAAGCGTTTACAGGCATTGTAAACGCTTTTAGTGACTTATACTTATATTATTGATACTATGAATGTCTTCCAGACAGGGTCACTTTCTTTTACCAGAAAAGAAAGTAACCAAAGAAACTGGCCCTAGGAGATTTTCATACGGTTCTTCACTCAACGAAAAGGA